>NZ_WVTE01000109.1:0-125829 GCF_009939605.1 Rhodococcus sp. YH1
CTCCAAATCAGCAAGTCCCGGTGCTTGAAATACACTCTCAATCTCTCTCAGGAAGTACTCGTAATTTCCAGGAGAGACACCTCTTACGTGCAATACTTCAGATTGGATGGCACTGAATCCTCGCAACGCAATGGTTGGATGTCTCCACCGCCGAGGCACTCGCCTTCACTGCACGCCGACTGCGGGCCGAGGGACTCGTGCTGTTGATCGCCACGCGCGACGTCGGAGGCTTCGCGGACATCGAGCAGCTGAACATCGGCGCGCTCGACGAGGATTCCGCCGCGGAGTTGCTCACCGCCCGATTCGCGGCTGCACCCGCCGAGGAGGTCGTGCGCGCGCTTACCGCGGAACTCGGAGGCAACCCACTGGCATTGCATGAGGTCAGCGGCACCCTCACCCGCGCTGAGCTGACCGGCACCGACCCGCTCCGAGCGCCATTCTCGGCGGAGAACGCCGCATCACGCATCTTCGGCCCGCGCATCTCCGCCCTCGACCGTGCATCGCTGCACGCGCTCCGCATCACCGCGGTCGCCGCCGGTGATGGCCTCGAGGTGGTGCTCGCCGCGCTGGCGGCGGAACCTGGAGATTGTGCCGCGCTGGAATCGCTCGAGAACAAGGGGCTGGTCGCCGTCGAGGTCGCCGATGTTCATTTCGTGCACCCGTTGCTGCGTACTGCCGTACTGACCAATCTGACACCGGGCCAATTACGGGCACTCCACCGAACTGTTGCCTCCGTCATGACGGCGCCGTCACAGGCGGAACGCCGGGCCTGGCACCTCGCCGAGGCCGCTCTGGGGCCTGACGAGGCCGCCGCTCGAGCCCTCGAACAGGCTGCAGACCATGCGCTGAGACGCAGCGGCTATGCCGGCGCCGCTCTGGCGCTCGAGCGCGCCGCTGAACTCTCCAGGGACGGCCCCTCGAAGGCGCGCCGATTCTGTGCCGCCGCGAACGCGGCGCACTCCGCGGGACAGCTTGACACTGCGCTGCGACTGCTGAGGAAGTCCGAAGAGTACACGGTCGATCCCGTCCTGCATGCCGACATCGCGGACATGCGCGGTCGAATTGAACTTCACACGGGACGGGCCAGCGTCGCCCGCATGGTGTGGCAGGCCGGCGCGGTTGCGGTCAGCGAGGTAGACCCCGCGCGGGCGGCCTCGTTGCGGGCCACGGCTGCCATTGGAGCGCTGGCAGCGGGTGATCCCGCGGGCGCCTGTGCGCTCGCGCGGGAGGCCGCCCACTCAGCTTCCCCGGCCGACGGAAACACCCAACTCCTGAGCAAGACCGTCATCGGGAACGCTCTGACACTGATGGGCCAGGAGTCGGACGGCATGCGGTGGATGCGGGAGGCGGCCGCGTCGACCCGGAAGCCTGCGGCAGGTGAGCCCGACCTCGAGTGGGTCCTTGTCGGCGCGCTCAGTGGTGTGACCTGGTACGGCGAGGAGATCGATCCGCGGGGGTTCCTCGATCCGTTGCTTCATCAGCTACGGCGCAGCGGCGCGCTGGGCCATCTACCGCTGGCGCTGCATGTTGCAGCGCTCGCCGACAGTAGGCGAGGACGGCTGCAGTCGGGCCGGTCCGCGGCCGCGGAGGCGGCCGAACTGGCGGCCGGTATCGGTGACGTCTTCACGCTGTGTCCGGCGCTGGGCTGCCTTGCGCTGCTCGAAGCGCAAGTTGGTGACGAACAGTCCTGCCGTGCTCATGCTGCGGAATCGCTGCGACAGCGTGAGGTCACCCGCTTGGGCGTGATGCATCACGTGGCGCTGGAGGGATTGGGCCTGCTCGAGCTGAGCCTGAACCGACCCGATCGGGCGATTCCATACCTCGAAGAGGTCAATCGAGGCCCGGAGCCGGATGTACGCGACCCGATGGTGGTGCGAGTCTCGTCCCTGGATCTCATCGAGGCTTACGTTCGGGTCGGTGCGGACATCAGCGCCACAATGCGAGATCAGCTGGGGGGATTCGCAGGATTGACGCTGCCTCCGGCGCTCAGTGCTTTGATCTGGCGGGCTATGGCGTTGGTAGCTGGCGATGGGGATTACGACGAGTTCTTTTCGCGGGCACTCGCCTTCCACGCTCGGTGCCCGTCGCCGTTCGATGCGGCCCGCACGCGATTGTGCTATGGCGAACGGCTCCGTCGGGCGGGTCGTCGGCGCGACGCGCGCGAGCATCTTCGTTGCTCACTCGACGGGTTCGAGCGCATTGGGGCCCGCCTGTGGGCGGCGCGGGCGGCCACCGAACTCACCGCCGCCGGGCAACCAGCCAAGGCGCGAAGTGGAAGCGTTGCCGACGCGCTCACCGCACAGGAGTTGGAGGTGGCCCAGCTTGCTGCAAACGGTGGCACGAACCGTGAGATCGCCACGCAGCTGTTCCTCAGTGTCAAGACGATCGAGATGCACCTGGGACGGGTTTATCGCAAGGTTGGTGTCCGCTCCCGGACGCAGCTCGCCAACTCCTTCCGGGACAGCGTGAAGGACTGCGTGTGATCACCGCCGGGCGCTGTACGCGATCCACCCCGCCCGTGGTCGTCGTCAAGGGCGCTTCGACTGCCTCCCCTGGCGACGCGGTTGCCGGGACAGCACCCGATTCCAGGCGGGGGACGGCCCCGGCTTCGCGCTACCGGCTCCGGCCCTTCGACCTGCACGGACCTCGTCCTTCTCGAGACACCCCACTCGGTCAGCTCGTCAGCCACCTCGGGCAGGGGCGCCGCTCTCACCGTTCCTGCGGTACCGGGCTGGTAGGTCGCGAGGGCGGCGGCACCGATCTGGCCGAAGAACCGGGCCTCGTGCTCATCGAGGACATCGATGAGCACGAGCGGCGAGATCATCCGCTGCAGCCGGCCATCAGCGAAGCTGACAGTGCGTGCGCGAACTTATGGGATGGCGGTCACGATTGGGCCGACGTAGTAGTACGGTGCACCCGTGCCGATGCACTGGATGAACGCTCGGGTACCGGGTGTGTATCGGAAGAAGATCGGGTTCGGTCCAGTCTCGAATTTGTAGAAGTCCGGGACCACTTGTAGGTACGGCGGCTCGAGACTCCATCCCTCGCACTCCCACGTTTCCCCTGGTGCCAGGTCCATGCGGATGACCCCGCCGGGTTCGGGTGTGGCGACCGGCGGGGTCGCGGACGCAGTGCCGACTGCCAGCAGACCGAGCGCCGCTGCCGCTGCCACCGACCCGGCACGTCGGATGTTTCTGAGTCGGATGTTTCTCATCGGAAGTCCTCCTCTTGTCGGGTTTGGGGTGGCAAGTTCAGCGGTGGTTGCGCGGATGCGCCAGCCGGATCAGCAGGCTGCCGAGCGAGTGGCCTTCCTTACCGAGCACTCCGAAGCGGTGGATCACCGCGAGGTCGCGCTTGTACGGGGTGCCGGTGACGCCGCAGGCCCGCTCGACCGCGGCAACTCTCCGAGAGAGTTCCGTGCGCCGGACGACCGCCGCGAGAATTTCCGCGTCGATGTGGTCGATCTCGTTGTGCAGCTCGTCGAACTCGATTGTGATCGATCGCTCGTCCGATTGGGGGAACGCAAGTGGGTTCATCTCCAGCTCCTGGCAACTATCGCGTATCAGGTCGGTGGTTGTCGGCGGTTCACCGTGGAACCGAGACCGACACTATGGATTCCACGAAGTACCGACGGCTGCAAATCTCCACACCGAGGGAAAGGGTCACGGGTGGGGACGGGACGGATCGTGCAGTCGGCGGCCGGACCGGGCGATGGCGGGCACGTTGCCGGGCGAGCCTGTTCGGCGACGAGCCGGGGGTGAACCGTCTCGTGGCTTCGGTGATCGCTGCGTCCTCGATCATGAAGGCCTCGCTTCATCGGCGCATTCTGCGACGTACTTGCCGGTCTCATATCGGGTATGGGGAGAGCATCCTTGACGAAGCCGTCGCACTTCACCGCGTGGCGGTAACGAGTAGCCGACTCTTGTTTCCGCGGCAACCTCGCCACGTCGGGCGGGACGGCGCCCACGACCGGCACGCTGAACAACGGCGCGGATGCGGGAGCAAGCGGGCCGAGCCTGACGGGATGGATCGCCTCGGGAACGGCCATCGCTGCGCGAAACACTTTCTTGTTCAAGGTGTTCTTCTCGTGGTGTGTTTCGGCGGGTGTTGCACCCGGCACGAGTGGTTGACGTGGAGAACATCATTCGGCATGGGCACGGTGACCGGCGACGGGGAAAACCCTCGACCGCGATGTTTGGGCCGAGCACCTGTTCGCCGCGGTGCAGGACACCGTGGTCGAACACCAGGTCGCCACCGCGCTGTCCTCCCGGCTCGCGTGCCCGGCCTGCGAAATCCCGCGGCGGCACAGGGACAGCCTGGACCATCGTGATGGGGACGCTGTTCGGCACGCTGCCGCTGGACAGTCCCCGCTGGTGGCGCAGCCCGTGCACGCCGCAGCCGACCCGAACGTTCAGCTGCCTGGCCGCGACCCTGCGGGAGCGGACGACCTCGGGGACTCGCGCACCCCGATCCGCGCGTGCAGTCGGCGCAGCGGTCCCGGTGCCCACCAGTTGAACTCGCCGGCCACCCGCATGAACGCCGGCACCAGCACACCGCGCACCAGTGTGGCGTCCATCAGTACGGCGAGCGCAGTGCCGATCCCGAACATCTGCATGAACGACAGTCCGGTCGAGAAGGACAGCAAGGTCACGGTGAGCAGGGCGGCCGCGCTGCTCACGATCCGCCCGACGCTCCCCAGGCCCTCGATGGTCGCCTCGGTGGTGTCCGCCCCGCCGTCGCGCGCCTCCTTGATCCGGCTGAGCAGGAAGATCTCGTAGTCCACCGACAGGCTGAACGCGATGCAGCACAGCAGCACCACCATGCCGATGTTCAGCGGTGCGGGCGTCACGCCGGTGATCGCGGCCAGGTGCCCGTCCTGGAACAGCCACACCATCGCGCCGATCACCGCGATGAGCACGAACACGTTGAGCAGCAGCGCCTTGATCGGCACGATCATGCTTCCGGTGAATAGGAACAACAGCACGAAGGTCGACACGGCCAGCAGTGCGAGTGCCGACGGCAGACGGCCGGCGATCGCGGAATTGCTGTCGATCAGCGTCGCCGTCGGGCCGCCGACGGCAACGCGGTTCTCGGCCACCGCCGGCAGCGCCCGGATCTCGTGCACCAGGTCCTGGGCCGGTTCCGATTGCGCGTCCACCGTCGGTTCGACCAGCACGTACCCGGCATCGTCGGCGGTGAAGCGCGCGCTCTGCGGTCCCGGACCGGCCACCAGCATCCCGTGTTGGTAGCGGCCGAAGGCGCCGTCCACCCGGGCCACCTCGTCGAGCGCGGACACCTCGCGGGCCACCCGCTCGAGCGCCGCCGCGTCGTTGCGCGCCACCAAGATCGCCGCGTCCGAGCTGTCGGCGGCATAGTCGTCCCGGATCGCGGTGGTGACCTGACGCGCGGCCGAATCGACCGGCAGCGCTCGCTCGTCCGGGGTCGCGAACCGGGCGTGCAGGACCGGAAGGCCCATCAGCAGCAACAGCATCAGCACCGGCAGCGCGGCGCGCACCGGTCGGCGCGTCACCGCCGCCGCGGTGCGACGCCAGAACGGCGAATCCGCCGCCAGCCGGTCGCGTCGGCGCCGCACCGCCAACGAGTCGATTCGCCCACCGAGCAGTGCCAGAATCGCCGGCAGCACCACCACTGCGCTCACGGCCGCCGTCACCACCACCGCCATCGCCGCGAACCCGACCGACCGCAGGAAGTAGATGGGGAACACGAGCATCCCGCCCATCGCCACCGTCACGGTGGCCGCGCTGAACAGGATGGTGCGGCCGGCCGTCGCGACCGACTCGATCACCGCTTCCCGTGGTGGATGCCCGGCGGCCCGCTCCTCGCGGAACCGGGACACCAGCAGCAGCCCGAAGTCGATGGCGAGGCCGAGCCCGAATGCCGTGGCCACGGTCAGCGCATAGACGGACACGTCGGTGACCTGGGCCAGCACGAACAGCACCAGCATCGTCGCCAGAATCGAGGCCACGCCCAGGCTCAGCGGCAGCAGCGCGGCCACCACGCTGCCGAACACGATGATCAGCAGCAGCAGCGTCGCGGGCAGCGCGATCGATTCGGCCAGCTTCAGGTCCTGCGCCACGTGGGTCTCGAGGGCGTCGGTCAGCCCCAGCTTGCCCCCGGCCGCCACCCGCACCGCCGGGTCCTCGGGCAGCTCCGCGAGGATCGTCGTGGTGTGCCGGGCGGCCTGTTCCGCGGTGCCGCCGACGTGCAGCAGCACCAGCCCGGACCGGCCGTCGGTGCTGCGCAGATCCGGCAGCCGCGTGGTCCAGTAGGAGCCGACCTCGGTCACCTCCGGCTCCGCCGCGATCCGCCGCTCGAGCCGCTGCGCCGCGGCCATCACCTCGGGGCTGTTCACATCGCCGGCGCGGGCGGTGACCTGCAACACCAGGTTGGGTGTGGAGCCGCCGAAGCGCTCGTCGAGGAAGGCCTCGGCCAGAGACGATTCCGAGCCGGGGTCGTCGAAACCGCCGACCTTCAGCTCGGCGGAGACACCCGTGCCGAACACACCGGCGAGCACCAGGAAGGCCAGGGCGCCGGCGAGAACCCGGCGGGGACGGTCGACGATGAGGGTGGCGAGCCGTGTCAGCATGACGTCGTCGCTCCTTCCCGATCGTTTGCCGTGCGCGGTGGTGAGCTGTTGTTCCTCCGATGCCGCGTGTCGCGGCTCGTCGTCGCGTTCACCGGCGCCGCCGTGAGCGCCGCAGTCTGCACCATGGCGAGGGCGTTGCGACCCGGGCCCGGCCGGGTAGCCGTCGGTGGTGGTGCTCATCTCGATCCTGCTCTCGATCGTCGGCAATCGGATTCATCCCCGCCCGGAACGCCGAGCGCCGCTGTGCTCGACATCACCCCGGACCGTGCGGGACCGACGACCCGCCCGAACGGTCGTCCTGGTGCCGCGGGCCCAACACTTCGAACATGATCGGCCTTCGCGGCCCGGTCGCGATGTTGTGTGGGACCGACACCGGCGGCGGCCGGCGTAGGGCCCGCTCCGGCAGAGCCAGCCGGACCCGCGACAGGATGGTCGCCAGCACGATCGGCATCTCGTACTCCGCCAGGGCGAACCCGATGCACCGTCGATGCGCGCCGCCGTACGGCGCGAATTCGAACGGACTGTAGTGCCGCCCGACGAAACGCTCCGGATCGAACCGGTCGGGTCGTTCCCAGACATCCGGATGCGAATGCAGGAGCGGCAGGGCGATACCGACCGTTGCGCCCGCGGCTACCGGGACGCCGCGCACGTGCAGCGGCCCGGTCAGCCGGCGCAGCACGATCGGCACCGGCGGGTGCAACCGCAGCGTCTCGTGGCACACCGCGTCCAGGTACGGCAACCGAGCGAGGTCCTCGGGCGCCGCCGTCGCGCCCAGGTCCCGCACCTCGGCTATCACCCGCTCGCGGACCTGAGGGTGGCGGTGCAGATGGAACAACGCCCAGCACACCGAGGTCGCGGTGGTCTCGTGCCCGGCCACCAGCAATGTGCGGAGTTCCTCGCGCAGCTCGCCGTCGTCGATCCGCGACCCGTCTTCGTAGGTCGCGGCGAGCAGCATGCTCAGGATGTCCACCCGGCCGTCCTCGGGCTCCGCGCGCCGGCGCTCGATGTCCTCGGTCAGCAACGCATCGAATTCGTCGCGGGCGCGGACGAACCGATCCCAGGGCGCGTGTCCGAACACACCGCGGCGCAGCGGTGGAACCAACATCAGCGGGCCGGTGTAGGCGGCGAGGAAATCGGCGACCACCCGGATGTATTCGGCCGGGCGGTCGGTGCCGGTGAGCCCGAACACCGCCTCCAGGATCACGCGCAGGGTGATGGCCCGAAGGGCAGACCGCGAGTCGACGATGCGTCCCGGAGTCCAGTCGGCGATCTCATCGAGGGTCGAATCGCGGATGATCTCGCCGTATGCCCGCATCCGCTCCCCGTGGAACGGTGGTGTCAACAATTTCCGTTCCCGGCGGTGCCGCTCTCCGGATATCAAGATCAGCGACGCGTCCCCGACCAGCGGCGCGATCGGATTCGGTGTCGGGGGCTCGACCAGATCGACGGGCGCACGGAAGATATCTCGGGCACCCTCGGGATGTCCGGTGAACAGGATCGGCGTGAAGCCGGGAAACCGGACCTCGAACGGGTCACCGTCGCGGTCGCGCCGCCACCGAAAATAGCGATCGGGATCGGCCCCGGCGGTGAGCGTGCGAACAGCACCGCGCCCGGCCGCACGTAACTGCGAGGCACGCGGCAACATCGTCGACATACCGCGGCCCTCAGATCGCCTGCAGTGCCCGCAGCACCGCGCGGCCGGCGGCGGGATCGCCCACCGCGATGCGGGCGCTGCCGTCGGCGTAGGGTTTTGCCACGATGCCGGCGCGCTGCAGCGCCGGTGCGATGCGCGACCCGTTCAGGTAGAGGAAGTTGGCATGGCTGCGGGGAACATGCACCCCGTTCTGCCGCAACGCCACCCACAAGAGTTCGCGTTCGGCGGTGATCCGCGCGACCCGGGCTTGCAGCTCGTCCTCCGCCGCATAGGAGGCGGTCACCGCCGCCACCGCCGCGCAACTCATCCCGAACGGCAGCTGCCGGCGCCGCACCCGCGCCACCAGCTCCCGCCCTCCGAATACGTACCCGATGCGCAGCCCGGCCAGCCCGAATGCCTTCGAAAACGTCCGCAGCACCAGCATATTGGGGTAGCGGCGAATGAGGCCGAGCACATCGACCGCGTCGGCGGCGTCGATGAACTCGACGTAGGCCTCGTCGAGGATCACCACCACCTGCGGCGGAATCGAGGACAGGAACACCTCCAGGTCGGCCGCGGAGACCAGGGTGCCGGTGGGGTTGTGCGGCCGGCACACCACCACCAGCCCGGTCCGGTCGTCGACCGCCTCGCCCATCGCACACAGATCCTGGCGACCACCATGATCGAGCGGCACCGCCACCGCTTCCACGCCCAACATGTCGGCCATGATCGGATAACCGTCGAACGTCGGGTTCGCGAACACCATGGTTTCGCCGCTTCGCAGCACGGCCTGCATGATCTGCATCGCCACCCCCGTCGCGCCCGAACCGACCGCCACCTGCTCCGGGTCCACACCGACCCGGTCGGCGATGATCCGGGGAAGCCGCTGCGGCAGAAACTCCGGATATCGATTCGCCCGGGCCATCTGTTCGTACAGCGCCGCCAGCACCGACGGCAACGGCGGGAACGGGTTCTCGCTCAGCCCGAGCTCGAAGTGGGGCACCGGCCTGGTCACGCCGCTCCCCGCCGACGGTGTCGTCGCCTCCGCGATCTCGCCGGTCATGGCGTCGGCCCCGCTCCCCATCGGACGGCGGCCGCACCGGCGAAGTCGCCGGCGTGGGCGAATCCGGCCAGCACCACCAGTGACCCGTTGCCGATGCGCCCGTCCCGGTTGGCGGTATCCAGCGTCACCGGAATGCCGGCGCCGAACAGGTTTCCGCACTCGTCGAAGGTGTCCGGGTGCTGCTCCGGGGTCAGCTGCATGGCCTCGCGCCAGTTCCGCAGGAACAGCCGGTTGGGTTGGTTGGTGACGAAGGTGTCGACCTCGGCGGATTGCACGCCGATCCGATCGCAGACCGCCAGCGCCACCTCCGGCACCAGCCGGTTGCCGCGGGCGAACACCTTGGTGATCTTGGACTCGGTGAACCCCACGCAGACCTGCCCGAGGCCCGGCTCCCAGTACTTGCGATCGGAGACCGGAACTCCCTCGAAGGTCATGTCCCCACCGAACTCCGGATAGGTGCGGCATTCGATGCCCAGGATCGGGGCGTCGTCGGATTTGGTCAACAGGCCGACCCCGCAGCCGTCGCCGGGGACCGAGGCATGCGCCAACCCTCGGATCTCGCTCTGGGTGAAGACCTGTCCCGCACTGTTCTGGGTCGTGGCGACCAGCGCCGTGGTCGCATCGGAGCTCTGCAGGATGGTCCGGGCCAGCGCCATCATGTGCACGAACGACGCGCAGCCGCCGTTGTGCACGTCGATCACCCAGTCCGGGCGCAATCCCAACCGGCGGGCCACCTCCGGGCCGCAGCCGAGCACCGGGTTGTCGGGCAGCTGGGTGTGGGTGAGCAGCACATCCACGTTCGAAATCGTGTCCGCGCCGTGCCTGTCGATCAGCGGGGCCACCGCCCGCTCCACCATGTCCACCGCAGTCTCGTCACGGGCCACGTGGTGCCGATACTTCGGCGAGCGGAACATGACGTTCTTCGCCATCCGGTCCGAGCGGGAGAACTGAGTGAAATATTCGGTGGGAACCCGATTCTCCGGTAGATAGCTGGCGACGTCGACCAGGCTGACCGTGGGCCGGGCCGCTGTCATCGGTGCGTGCACTGTCATGCTCATCTCATCCATTCCGGCTTGATCGGCAGACCGTGGGTGGCGCGGTACTCGCAGATGGCCTTGAGGTTGTCCATCTCCAACTGATGTCCGGCGGAGAACATGTCCCAGAAGTCGCCGACCCACACCGGGCGGTTCGCCGGTGCCGTCTCCGGGTAAGGGTTCTCGTCGTAGAACGGGTGGCGGCAGTTGGTCCACAGCACCACCGATCCGGGCTTGTTGAGCACCACCTGCGCATCGACCACCCGCATCAGATAGATCATCCACAGGTGTCGGCCCTGGTCCCACGCGCAGTGGTAGTCCACCGTCATCGCGTCGGGGTTCGCGACGGTGCGCACATAGCATTTCGTCTGGTCGCCGAGTCGGTCGTAGGAGAGCCACAGCCCGGGCTCGTCGGTCTCGGTGAACCCGCGCAGGCTGTAGGTCCACTCCTCCAGACACCGGGTGTCCGCAAGGTACTCGTACACCTCACGCGGCGGCGCCGCGATGTAGGCGTTGACCGGGCAGAACTGACCGAACACCTGGTCGTGCGGGTACACCGACCGCAGCATGTCCACGATGATCGGTGTGGTGGCCTCCTTGTCGGAATTTTCGATCCGCAGCACACCCGGGATCAGATCCTCGGCGATGTCGCTCAGAGCGGGAAGACTGATGGTCACGATTTCTCTCCTTCGGTTCTTTATCGGGGGCTGGTCAGGAACGGCAGGAACGGTGGTATCTCGTCGGGATCGCAGTCCACCGCTACGAACGACGGGCCTTCGGTGTGCGCGCTGCGTGCCAGCGCGTCGGTCAGCTCGCCGACACTTCGCGCGGCGAATGCCGGCAGCGTCGGGAACATCGCCGCGATCCCCTCGCCGAGCAGGGCCGGCCGGAATCGGTTGAAGCTGTATCGATCGCGGTAGAACAGTTGCTCGCGGGTCACGCACATCGCGTGCGCGTTGTTGTTGAACACGATGAATGTCACCGGCAGGTCGTGCTCGATCGCGGTGTGCATCTCCAGGCCGTGCATGAAGAACGCGCCGTCCCCGGCGATCACGAACGTCCTTCTGTTCCGCGCGAACGCCGAGCCGATCCCCGCGCCGAAGCTGTAGCCCATGCCGCCCATCCCGAGGGCAACCACGAACCGCCCGCCGCGGGGCACCGAAAGATGATGCACCACCGATGCGCCCGTGTTCCCGGCGTCGGCGAACACGTCCGCTCCCGCCGGCAGCATCGCTGTGATCGCCTCCACGGCCTCGCGGTAGCGCAGCCCCGGACCCGAGGAGTCGGGTACCTCCAGCGTCGTCAGGGCCTGCGGGCCTGCCGGTTCCGGTACGCCGTCGACGTCGAACAGCGCCGTGAGCTCGTCCAGTGTCGACCCGAGGTCCATGCTCACCGCGTGCACCGTGGGCGCATAGGGTGGTTCGGCGCCGATGCTGGCCACCGGCACTCCGGCCAGCGCACCGTCGAGCCCGGCTCGTGCGGTCATCGGCATCCGGGTGCCCACCAGCAGGCACAACGCCGCCTGCTGCACGGCGTCGACGAGTTCGGCGTGGCCCATTATGCCTGCCACACCGCAGAATCCATGCTCGTCGGCGGCGTAGCAATCCTTCGCATCCGGTGCCACCCCGACCGCCGCGTCCAACGCGACGGCCAACGCCCGCACCTGCGCGCGGGCATCGTTGCGCGCCACCTGATCGCCGACGATGAGCACGATCTTGCCGGTCCGCCGGGCCGCGGCGATCATCTCGGCGACCCGGGCCAGCCCGATGTGATCGCGAACCACCCGGCGGGTCGGCGGGGTGAACCGGGGCCCCGTAACGGTGGCCTGCTGAACATCCTTGGGCAACAGCAATACCGCAGGCCCACCGCACAGCGCCGCGGACACCGCCCGCTCCAGGTGCTCGGCGATGTCCTCGGGCCGCTCGACCCGCGCGCAGTAGCGGGAGATCTCGAAGAACAACCGCGCAGCGTCGATCGAACCCGCCCGGCCGCTGGAATCCTGGAACGCCCCGCCGCCCTCCAACGTGGTCGGGGGCTGACCGACCAGGGCCAGCACCGGCACCCGCGAGGTGTAGGACTCGGCCAGTCCGGCGACCAGGTTCATCGCGCCACCACCCGAGGTGGCGGCGACAACACCGAGCCCACTCGACGAGCGTGCGTACCCGTCGGCCATGGTGGCCGCGGAGAACTCGTGCTTGGCAACCACCCCGGTCACATCCACGTCGGCATCGAAGACCGCGTCGTAGAGGTCCTCGATGTTGGCGCCGTCCACCCCGAAGATGTTCCGCACGCCCAGCGCGGCCACCGCATCGACCAGGTAGTCGACGACCCGCCGCTGTTCGCGTCCATGACTTCGACCGCTCGTTACCATGCCGTGCTCCTCCCGGGACTTCGGTCCCTGCTCTTCTTGTCGCTTCCCGATGTGGTGAGGTCTGGCCCGATCGGGTCACCGTCACGGGTGCCCTTGGGACCCCACACGTAGGGGCTGGGGTCAGGTTCGGGAGCGCCGGGCCTACCCGGAATCCCTGCATCGTTGCGCTCCGCCTGGTGCGCAGCTGATCGCCTACCACAATGTGCCGGCGCCGCTGCCCCCAGTAGGCACCCCAGGTTGCAAATCTCTACCCCGAGAGGAAATGCCACGGGTGGGGACAGGACGAACCGTGCAGTCAGCGGCCGGACCGGACGACGGCGGACACGCTGCCGGACGAGCCGCTTCGGCGCCGGGCGGAGGTGAACCGTCCCGTGGCTTCGGCGATCGCTGCGTCTGCGGTCATGACGCCCTCACTTCATCGGCACATCCTGCGACGCACTCGCAAGTCCCATATCGGGTCTGGGGAGAGCATCCGTGCAGAAGGCCTCGCATTTCGTCCTGCGGCGGTAACGAGTAGTCGACTACCTGACCTGCCGATTCCCGATAGGTGGGCGCTCGACGTGACAGTGCCGCGCCCACGACCCGCCCACGACCGGCACCCTGAACATCGACGCGGATGCGGGAGCAAGCGGGCCGAGCCTGACGGGATGGATCGCCTTGGGGGCGGCCACCGCTGCACGACACACGTTCTTGGTCAAGGTGTTCTCCCTCGCAGTGTGCGCCGGGCGGGTGATGAGCCGCGGCCACGAATGGTTGACGTAGAACAGCATTCGGCACGGGCACGGTGACCGGCGACGGGGAAAACCCTGGACCGGACGCGCCGGGTTGTCCCCGATCGGAGCGGGTGGACGGCGAGTTCGAGGGATTTCCCCGTCGAGTGACCGAGGTCATCCACGCAAGAGTTATCACATGGCTGTTGATCTGTTGCGTGCGGCCGACCGGTTCGCCACCGCGCTGCACGTGCCCCTGTACGAGGAGGCACGTGCCCTTCGGCAGCGGCAGCAGGCACACAACCTGGTCCGAGGAGTTACGGCCCCACCGTTGGAGGCGGGAGGACTGCCCGTCCTGCTGGTCGGCGGTCTGCTCGACACCCCTGGCTGCTCGAGGCCCTCTCGGACTGGTTCGACCTGGTTGACTGTCGCCCCACCCCGGCGCCGGTCAACCGCGTGGTCGGTGAGGTCGAGGCCCGCACCTGCATCCTTTGCGCAGGTAGGCGCGGCGGTGCGCGGACACCCCGGAATGAAACCGTTGGGCTTCCATGCGATCAGTACGTTTGCCACCGTTGTGACGGACTCGGACCAGCATCCTTTCGTCTTGCCGTCGGCGCGATCGTCGCGGCCGACCGGCCGGCAGACGCGCTTCGGCGAATACAGCAAGACCGGTCCTTCTCGAGTGTCCACGCCCCGAACTGCCAATGTAACCGATAATTAGTCACGCTAATCATATTCTGGCACCCATACACGTGAGAATGTGGAAGTGCCCAGCCAGCTGCGTGAACGCGCGTTGCGGCTGCATCGGGAGTCCGAGCCGAAGCCAGTGATCCGGCGGCTGGTCGAGACGTTGAATGCACGTCGGTTGCCTGGCGACCCTTTTTCGCTGGTGGTTTGACAGATGAGCCGTGTTTTGGCAGCGAGGGGCGGCCGGGCGTGGTCGAATCGGGGCCATGCCTCTCACCGGAGAATACGAACCGAGTCCGTCCCAGTGGGCCGCCGACCAGGTGGCGCTGTACGAGAGTTCCGGCGGTACCGAGGGCACGACCCTGAACGGCCGGCCCGTCGTCGTGCTGACCAGCCGCGGAGCGAGGACCGGCAAGCTGCGCAAGACCCCGCTGATGCGGGTCGAGCACGACGGCGTCTACGCGGTGGTCGCCTCCCTCGGCGGTGCCCCGAAGCATCCGGTCTGGTACTACAACGTCCTGGCGGACCCGCACGTCGAACTGCGCGACGGGCCGACGGTCCGGGACATGACCGCCCGCGAGGTCCACGGCGAGGAGAAGGATCTGTGGTGGCGGCGCGCGGTCGAGGCCTTCCCCGATTACGCGGAGTACCAGAAGAAGACGGACCGGGAGATCCCGCTCCTGATCCTGGAACCGCGCTGACGCGCGAGCGCGGGAGCCGGGTGTGGCCGGCGGGGTGACGAAACCCGCGTTGGGGGTTCCGGGCGGGCAGTGGCAGCATAGGTAGGTGACCACTACCTCGCGAGCCGCCGATCCGATGCACCTGCCCGCCCTGAGCGTGGCCGACATCGAGGCCGCGGCGGAGCGAATTTCGGCGGTGGTCGCGCCCACCCCGCTCGAGCACAGCGAGCGGCTCTCCGTCCTCACCGGCGCGAACGTCTATCTCAAGCGCGAGGACCTCACCCGCGTCCGCTCCTACAAGCTGCGCGGCGCATACAACGTCATGGCGCAGCTCTCTCCCGCCGAACGCGAGGCGGGTGTGGTGACGGCCAGCGCCGGCAATCACGCGCAGGGTGTGGCCTACGCCTGCCGGGCGATGGGGGTGATGGGCCGGATCTACGTGCCCACCCGGACCCCGAAGCAGAAGCGGGACCGCATCCGTGCGCACGGCGGTGCCTTCGTCGAACTCATCCCCACGGGCGACACGTTCGACGCGGCGGCGGCCGCCGCCGCCGAGGACGTCGCGCGTACCGGCGCGACGATGGTCGCGCCGTTCGACGACGCGCGCACCGCGGCGGGGCAGGGGACCATCGCCCGCGAGGTGCTCGACCAGCTCCCCGCGGCGCCGGACCTGGTGCTGGTTCCGGTCGGCGGTGGCGGTTGTCTGGCCGGCATCGCGGCGTACCTGCACGAGAAGTCGCCGTCCACCTCCATCGTCGGGGTGGAACCGGCCGGCGCGGCGTCGATGACCGCGGCCCTCGTCGCGGGCGGACCGGTGACCCTGCCCGAGGTGGATCCGTTCGTCGACGGTGCCGCCGTCAAGCGGGTCGGCGACGTGCCCTACGCGGTGGTCTCCCGGCTCGGCGCCGAGATCGTCTCCCACGCGAACCTGCCGCTGGTCGCGGCGCTCCGCAACGACGGTCTGGGCACCGGGCCGTTCGGGATGACCCAGGTCGACGAGGGTGCAGTGTGCACCGCGATGCTGGATCTGTACCAGAACGAGGGCATCATCGCCGAGCCCGCGGGCGCGCTGTCCGTCGCTGCTCTCGAGGGGTTGACCATCGCGCCGGGCTCGACGGTGGTGTGCCTGATCTCGGGGGGCAACAACGACGTCTCCCGCTACGGGGAAATCATCGAGCGCTCCCTCGTGCACCGCGGCCTCAAGCACTACTTCCTGGTGGACTTCCCCCAGGAGCCGGGTGCGTTGCGGCGGTTCCTCGACGAGGTGCTCGGACCCGACGACGACATCACGCTGTTCGAGTACGTCAAGCGCAACAACCGGGAATTCGGGGCGGCGCTGGTCGGCATCGAACTCGGGGCGGCGGACGGCCTGTCGCCGCTGCTGGCGCGCATGTCGGCCTCGCCGATCGAGGCGCAGCGGCTCGAGCCGGGCTCGCCAGCCTACCGTTATCTCACCTGAGCCGCACGGGATTCCCGGCGGGGGAGGTGTGTTGTCCCCGCCGGGCCCGCCCGTCCGGTGTGTGCCGGCGCCCGTGAACCGCGTGCGCCGCCCGGGTGATTCCGATCGGTGCGGGTGTGGCGGCGGTTCCGGCGATCAGGGGTGTGCGGAGCCGAGCAGGCGGGCGACCACCTGGCTGTGCAGTTCCGGATCGGGCTTCGGGAGGCCGAGCATCGCACCGAGGTAGATGCCGTCGCCCACGAGGCGCACGATCTCGGCGGTGACGGGATCGTCGATCTCGGCGCGCAGGCCCTCGTCCCACGAGCGCATCACCTCGACCACCGCGCGCTGCACGTCGTCGTGCTGGCCGTCGGCACTGCGCAGCGCCGCCACCGTGGACCGGAACAGGGCCATCTCCGCGGCGTCGCCGGTCTCGTCCGGATCGGCGAGATACCACTCCGCGACCGGGGTGCCGCCGGCGACGGCATCGGCGAGCCGGGCGTCGCCCCGTTCGCCGAGGCGCCGCACCATCGCGGCGAGCATCGACTCCTTGGTCGGAAAGTGGTACAGCAGGCCGCCTTTCGAGACGCCCGCGGCGGCCGCGACGCCCTCGAGCGTCACCTGGGCGACCCCCACGTCGACGAGGGTGCGTTCGAGGGCGTCGAGGATGCGGTCGCGGGTGTCGGAGGCCATGGGCCGATTCTACCGATTGTCTTTGTACCGTCCGGACGGTCGGTGCTACCGTATTTCTGTACCGGCTGGACGGTTCAGTGTGGAGGGAAGACGGATGACGAACACCGGGCAGATGCCGGGGCTCCGCCCGGCGGACGCGGGGACCGGGCCTGCGCCCGCGGGTGTGCGCACCTGGGCGGGGCTGGTGGTACTCGCCTGTGCCGTGTTGCTGATCGCGGTCGACGCGACCGTTCTCGACCTCGCCCTGCCCTTCCTCAGTGCCGATCTGGCCCCGAGCGGGGTGCAGCTGCTGTGGATCATCGACGTGTACTCGTTCGCCGTCGCCGGCCTGCTCGTGACGATGGGCGTGCTCGGCGACCGCGTCGGCCGTCGCCGGCTCCTGCTGGTCGGCGCCGTCGGCTTCGCCGCGGCCTCGGCCGTCGCGGCGTGGGCGGTGAGCCCCGAGATGCTGATCCTGGCGCGTGCATTGCAGGGAATCTCCGGCGCCACCCTCATGCCCGCGACCCTGGGGCTCATCCGGCACATGTTCACCGACCCGCGGGAGCGGACCGTCGCCATCGGCGTGTGGGGCGCGATGGCCGGCGGCGGCGCCGCGCTCGGCCCGCTCGTGGGCGGCTGGCTGCTCGAACACTTCTGGTGGGGGTCGGTCTTCCTGATCAACCTGCCGATCATGGCGGTGCTCGTCCTCGCCGGGCCGTTCCTCGTCCCGGAATCGCGGGATCCGCACCCGGGCCGCTTCGACTTGCCGGGGGCCGCGCTGTCGCTGCTGGCCGTGGTTCCGATCGTCTACGCGGTCAAGGAAACGGCGCTGCACGGCCCGCATGCCGCCGCGCTGGTCGCGCTGGGCGGCGGTCTGACGGCCGCCGCGGCGTTCGTGCACCGTCAGCGGGTCGCGAAGAACCCGCTGCTCGATCTCACTCTGTTCCGGCGGCGCGAGTTCTCCGCGGCCGTACTGACGAATCTGCTGGCGATCTTCGCCCTCGCCGGGGTGTTGTTCTTCGGGTCGCAGTATCTGCAGCTGGTGCTCGGGATCGGACCTCTACAGGCGGGTCTGCTGATGCTCCCCGGGACCGCGACCAGCGCTCTGTCCTCGCTCGGAGCGGCATGGCTCGTGCGGCGCCTGCCCGTCGGGACCGTCCTGTCGGGTGCTCTGGCCATCGCGGCCGTGGGTGCGGCGCTGTTGCTGGCTCTCGGCACCACCCGCGGGGCGGGGTTGTTCGTCGTCGGCTTCACCCTCATCGGCGTGGGGGTCGGCGTCGCGCTGACCCTCACCATCGACCTGGTGGTCGGGGCCGCCCCGGCGGACCGGGCCGGCGCCGCGTCGGCGGTGTCGGAGACGGCGTACGAACTCGGTGTCGCGCTGGGGGTGGCGGTGCTCGGCAGCGTCGTCACGGCCGTCTACCGTTCCCGGCTCGGGATTCCGGGCTCCGGCCACGAGTTCGACATCCTCGGCGGCGCGGTGGCCGCGGCCGGACGACTCCCGGCGGCGGAGGCCGAGGCCCTGCTCGAGTCGGCGCGGGACGCGTTCGTCGCCGGCACGCACGGGGCCGCGGCCGCCACGGCGGTGATCCTGGCGGCCACCGCCGCGCTGACCCTGCGCATGCTCCGCCGGCGGTGATCCTGTGCGCCTCCGGCTGCGGTGACCCTGTGCGGCCTCCGGCCTGCGGTGACCCTGCGCGGCCTCAGACCCGCGGTGTGACGGCAGAGTCGAGCACGACGAACGAGTGCCCCGGCACGAGCGTCGCGGACCCGGTCCGGTTGACCACAACCGGCTCCCACCACACCAGGGGAGCACCACCGAAGGGCACGGTCACCGGGTCGGGCCCGAGGTTGCACGCCACATGAAGGCCGCCGCGGTGCATCACGATCCAGCGCTCGTCCTCGTCGTAGTCGACGTGCAGGTGCTCGAGCCACGGATCGGTCAGCTCGGCGCGTTCGCGGCGCAGCGCCAGCAGCTGCCGGTAGCAGTCGAGCACCCGCGCGTGGCCAGGCTCGGCGCGCTCGGCCCAGTTCAGCGTCGACCGCCGGAACGTCTCCGGATCCTGAGGGTCGGGCACGTCCTCGGCGTCCCATCCGTGCTCGGAGAACTCGCGCCGGCGTCCCTCGGCGGTGGCCCGGGCCAGCTCTGGTTCCGGGTGGGAGGTGAAGTACTGGAACGGTGAACTCGCGTCCCACTCCTCGCCCATGAACAACATCGGCGTGAAGGGGGAGGTGAGCACCAGCGCGGCCTTGACGGCGAGCTGACCGTGGTCGAGGTAGTGACCGGGCCGGTCGCCGATCGCCCGGTTACCCACCTGGTCGTGGGTGCACGTGTAGGCGAGCAGGGCGCTCGCCGGGATGCGCCCGACGTCGAGCGGGCGCCCGTGCGTGCGCCCGCGGAAGCTCGAATAGGTCCCGGCGTGGAAGAACCCGTGCCGCAGGGTGCGGGCGAGACAGTCGAGCGAACCGAAATCGCCGTAGTAGCCCTGTCGTTCGCCGGAGACGGCGGCGTGCACGGCGTGGTGGATGTCGTCGTCCCACTGCGCCTGCAGGCCGTAGCCGCCGGCGGCGCGGGGCGAGATCGTCTTCGGATCGTTCAGGTCGCTCTCGGCGATCAGGCTCAGCGGCCGGCCGAGGTGCGCGGACATCCGGTACGTCGCGACGGCCAGTTCCTCGAGCAGGTGCACGGCGGTGTGGTCGACCAGTGCGTGCACCGCGTCCAGGCGCAGCCCGTCGATATGGAAGTCCCGCATCCACCGCAGGGCATTGTCGAGGATGTAGCGGCGCACCTCGCCGGAGTCCGGCCCGTCGAGGTTGACCGATGCGCCCCACGTGCCCTGCCCGCCGGACAGGTACGGGCCGTAGCGGTCCAGGTAGTTGCCGGACGGTCCGAGATGGTTGTAGACCACGTCCAGGATCACCCCGAGGCCGCGGGCGTGGGCGGCGTCCACGAAGCGCTGCAGGCCGTCCGGGCCGCCGTACGGCTCGTGCACCGCATACCAGAGCACCCCGTCGTAGCCCCAGCCGCGGGTGCCGTTGTAGGCGTTGACCGGCATCAGCTCGACGAGGTCCACCCCGAGCTCGACGAGGTCGTCGAGGCGGTCGACGGCCGCGTCGAAGGTGCCGCCATCGGTGAAGGTGCCCACGTGCAGCTCGTAGACCACTCCGCCGGCGAGTTGCCGACCGGTCCAGGACGCGTCGGTCCAGGCGCTCTCGTCGAGCGAGTGCAGCTGGGACAGGCCGTGCACGCCGTCGGGTTGCCGCGGCGAGCGCGGGTCGGGCAGCACGGTCTCGTCGTCGTCGAGGACGTACCCGTAGCGGGCACCGGGGGAGGCGTCGACCTCGGCGCGCCACCAGCCGCCGTCGTCCCGGCGCATGGGGTGGTCCGTGCCGTCGACGCGGAGCCGGACGGATTGCGGGGTCGGAGCCCAGACCTCGAAGGTATGCACCCGACCAGCATGCCCGGTCGTCGTCGCGCCTGCAGGCCTCCGAAATCTGTTGCAGTTTCGATGCAACCGATGCTGATACGCTGAGATCGATGTCCCAGCATGCCAAGAGGACCTACAGTTCGCCGCTGCGCGAGGAGGCCGCGCGCCGTACCCGGGCGACCGTCGTCGACGCTGCCGCCCGGCTCTTCGTCGATCGCGGGTACGTCAGCACCACGGTCAAGCAGATCGCGGAGACGGCCGGGGTCGCCGTGCGAACCGTCTTCACGGCGTTCCCCGGCGGCAAGTCCGAACTGTTCCGGGAGGCGCTCGACGCCGCGGTCGCGGGCGGGTCCGCGGACTCGGCCGGCGACGATCCGGCTCCGGCCGAGCGTTCGCGCCCGGGGCGGGTCGCCTCCGGCCCGGCGGGATCGGACGCCGAACGCATCGTCGAGCAGGTGGTCCGTTACGGCGCGGACCTGCTCGAGCGGGCCGGCGGGCTGCTGATGACCTCGGTCGAGTCGTCGGGCGCGGACCCGGACATGCGCCGGTTCGCCGACGAGGACGCCCGCGCCACCGCGGACAACGCGCGCACGATCGCGGTCGGGCTGCACCGGCACGGGCTGCTGCGCGACGACGTGAGCGTCGATCACGCGGCGCACGTGCTCTACACGCTGGGTTCTCCGCAGGTGCATGCGCTGCTGCGCCGCGACTGCGGCTGGGACGTGGACGAGTACCGGGCGTGGCTCACGGCGACCCTGCGGGCGACGCTGCTGCGCTGAGCCGGTGCCGCCTCCTCACGGCCAGGCCGCCGGGGCCGGGACGCGCACCGCCCGCGGGGTGGTCCCGAAGCGGGCACGGAACGCCGTCCCGAACGCGCTGAGCGATCCGAAGCCGGAGGCGAACGCGATGTCGCCCACGGCGACCGCGCTCCAGCGTGGGTCCTCGAGGCGGCTGCGGGCGCGGTCCAGCCGCCGGTTGCGGAGCAGTTCGGCGGGCGTGGTGCCAGCCGTCCGCAACGCGAGCTGGAGCTGCCGCAGCGACCAGCCCAGGTCGCGCGCGATCGACGCCGGTGTCAGGTCAGGATCGTCCGAACGTTCGTCGACGTAGGCCCGGGCGGCCGCGGCCACCGCCTCCAGGCCGCCCGGGCGGATGCCGTCGCGCAGGTCGGCCAGGGCGACGGCCACGAGTTCGATCACCCGCGCGCTGATCGTGACGAATGCGGGACCGGACAACGACTTCCGTTCCCGGGCCAGCGCCCGCGTCATCGTCTCCGCCACCGACGCGACGCCGCGGCGCAGGTCGAGCACGCTCGGCCCGTCGGCGACGGCACGGTCGGGCAGGCACCCTTCGGGCACGGTGAGCACCCACGCCCGGGTCTGCGCGCGATGGAGCAGCTCGAAGGGGCGGGCCATCGACACGAGGGCCGCGCGGCCGACCGGCACCGGCAGCGTGACCCCGTCGTGCGCGACGGTGAGGGTGCCGGATTTCGGCACGAACAGTCGCATGCTCCGGTCGTCGTCCGCCCGGACGTGCCGCGCGGTCCGCGCGTAGGTGATCCGATCGGACCAGAACTCGACGAGCTGGTGATTCCCGCAGCGCTGCACGTGCGTGGCGCCGGCGAAGTCGGCCGGCGACCGCTCGCCCGGAGCGGGGAAGAAGTAGTCCAGGGTGCCGTGGTTGAACCGCACGTGGTCGGTCCAGAACTCGGCGCGGTCGCGCTGCGGCACGCGGCGGGTCGTCGTGAACTGCACCTGGTAGTCCGCTGTCACCGTGACCTCCTCACCGGCCGTGCGCGGGACGGGCAGGGTCCTGCGCGGATCGACGAGTGCTGCGACCGGACCGCTCCCTACGCTCGTCGGCAGTGTAGTGACGAGCGCCACAGCGCGGTGCGGTGGCCCGGATCCAGGAGGTTTCTCATGCTTCGAGCATCGGTCAACGGGACGGAACTCGCCTTCGTCGACGTCGGTCCGCGCGACGGGGTGCCGATCGTGTTCAGCCACTCGCTCTTCTTCGATCACACGATGTTCGACGCGCTCGTGCAGAAATTCGCCGACGACGGGTACCGGGTGGTCGCCTACGACCATCGTGGGCAGGGTGAGAGCGCCCCGGCTGCGCGGGACGAACTGGCGGTCGACGTTCTCGCCGAGGACGCCGCGGCCCTGATCGAGCATCTCGATCTCGCACCCTGTCACGTCGTGGGGAATTCCCTCGGCGGATTCGTCGCGCTGCGGCTCGCCGCGCGACGGCCCGAACTGCTCCGCACGGCCGCCGCACTCGGCTCGTCGGCGGAGGAGGAGTACAAGCTCGACGAGTTCGCTCCGCTGGTCGGCCACCTCACCGAGCACGGCACGGCCGACGTCGTCGACACGATCATGTACATCATGTTCGGCGATTCGAGCCTCGCTCAGGAGAGCGCGATGACGAGCACCTGGCGCGCGGCGATCGCCCGGCTCGGGCCGCGCATCGGAGACGCGGCCCACGGCGTCATCCACCGCGGACGGATCGTCGAGGAGTTGGCCGGCTGCCGCGTGCCGGTCCTCGCCGTCGCCGGCCGCGAGGACCACGCCTACCCGCCGCCGATCTCGTCGGTGAACATCGCCGACGCCGCGGGAGGCCGGCACGTCACGGTCGACGCCGCGGGGCACTCCGTGGCGCTCGAGCAACCGGACGAGGTCGCGAGGCATCTCTCGGAGCACTTCGCCCCGGCCTGGCGGGACCGATCCGGCGGGTGACGGCGCGCCGCGGCAGCCGGGGTGGCGCCCCAGCGTGCGCCGCGGAGACCGGCGCACCGGGTATGTGGAATCCACGGCCTACGGAAAAATGGAATTTACCGAACCAGGTCCGCGCGGTTCCTCGCGTCCGAGAATTGCACCGAAGACGGGGCGCCCTCCCGGCGCGGGCGCACCGCGGCGGGCACGGGCTCGGGAACGACCGCCCGGAACGGGCCGCATCCGGAAGAGGTCGCCGCGGGCGTGTACCGGCTCGGGGCCGGCCGCGGCCTGACCGAGGCCAACGTCTACCTCGTGCGGTCGGGGCACACACCGGGGCACCTCGCGTTGTTCCGCAGGTCCGGCCGGGTGGCGATCACCGGCGGCGCCGTGCTGACGGTCGACGTGAGCTCGCTGCCCCGGCCTGCTGCGCCGCAGGCGCGGGACGTCCGGTCCGCCCCGCCTCACCACGTGGAACCGGGCCTACGCGCGCGAATCGATGTCCCGGATCGCGGGGCTCGCGCCCCGGGTCGTCGCGAGTGGCCACGACCGGCCGCTGCACGTCCCCGAGACCGCCGGGCCGGCGGAATCGTGAGGGGTCCCGGCGGTGGGGCGCTCGAATGTGTTTCGGATCACATTCCGCCGGATATCCGAGACAGTGGGTCGGGACGTCGAGGCAGGGAAGGAGGAAATCGGTCATGTGGAACTTCCGACCTGAGTTCAACTGGTTCATGCATCTGTTCCGTGACCTGTTCGGCTGGTTGAGCTGAGACAGGGCCTCACCGTCCGCGCCCCGCCCGGGGGCGGACGGTGACATACGTCGCCTCGACGGCGACGGGGACCGCGAACCCACGACGTTGCCCGAGAGGACCCCATGAGTCATGCCAGTTTCGCGTCCCGGGTCGGTGCCACTCGCGACAAGCTGTTCGACCTGGCCCGCGAGATCGCCGCGATCGTGGAGGCCGCCGAGGCACTCGACCGGGAGTCCCTGCCGCTCGCCGACGAGATCGCCGTGACCGGGCTCGTCGACGCTCTCACCGACGTGAGCGGGCACCTCGACGCGGCGACGGAGCCGCTCGGCGAGGCCGTCTGGTTCTCGCGTCATCTGCCCGGACCGTTCGGCTGACGCTCGCGCCCGAGGATTACGCGGCCGGAAACCGGGTATGTCGTCGGGGCCGAGGCGCTGCTCTCGGCACCGTTCCCGCACCGCCGACACCAGGAGCGCACGTGAGTACCCAGAACCCCGGACCTCAGCCGGAAGACACCCCCGGCCTCGACGCCGGCGGGGGAGTACAGCCCGGGGACACGCCGCCCGATGCCGGACAGACCTCCGGTCTGTCGCATCCCCAACCCAACCCGAGCCGGGTGATGCCCGTCTTCGCGATCCTGCTCATCGCGTTGATCGTGCTCGGAGTGGCGGCGTTCTTCGTGGCGCGCGCGTTCGCCCTCTTCGACTGAGTACGCCGAACGACCGAACCGCGCCCGCCAGGTCAGCCGAGAGCGTCGACGTAGAGCCAGCGGCCGTCCTCGCGGACGAACCGGCTGTGTTCGTGCAGCACGTCCGCGTGACCGCCGAACCTGTAGTGGGCGCGGAACTCGACCGTTCCCTCCGTGTGCAGGAACCCGCCGCCGCTCGTGCGCAGCACCTCGAGCCCGGTCCACCGCTGCGCCGGATCGAGGTCCAGCCGCACCGGGCGAGTCCCGGGGTGCCACGTGCGGCGCAGATACGCCTCGTCGCCCACCGCGAAGGCGGTGTACCGCGAACGCATCAGCTGTTCGGCGGTGGGCGCGTGCCCGCCGGCGAGGAACGGCCCGCAGCATTCGCCGTACGGCAGGCCCCGGCCGCACGGGCAGGGTGTGGTGGGGCCGGGTCGGGGGGCGCGCTCGCGTGGACTCACCGGCACATTATCGCCACGGTCGGGATCGGGCGGTGGTGCCGGCCGTGGCACGATCGAACCTCGGGACGAGCGCGGCCGGAGGAACGGTGGGGCATGGTCGAATCTGCCGACACACAGGCATGGGAGCAGGGCAGTCCCGGCACCGCGCTGCGGCACAGCTTCGCGGCCGTCCCGCTTGCCGGGCCGGACGACACGGTTGCCGGGGTGCTCGACCGGATGCGGGAGCACAGTTTCGACAGCGCCGCCGTCGTCGCCGTGCTCGCCGGTGAGGTGCTCGTCGGTCTCGTCACGATCGAACGGCTGCTGGCGGCCCCCGGCACCACCCGGATGAGCGACGTGATGGATCCGGATCCGCCGGTGGTGCGTCCGGACACCGCGCAGGAACGGGCCGCGTGGAAGGCTGTTCAGCACGGTGAACCCGGCCTCGCCGTCGTGGACGGCCGCGGCCGGTTCCGTGGTCTCATCGCGCCCCAGCAGCTGCTCGCCGTGCT
Source organism: Rhodococcus sp. YH1 (assembly GCF_009939605.1). Taxonomy (NCBI): domain Bacteria; kingdom Bacillati; phylum Actinomycetota; class Actinomycetes; order Mycobacteriales; family Nocardiaceae; genus Rhodococcus; species Rhodococcus sp. YH1. The sequence goes on from NZ_WVTE01000109.1 coordinate 25,421, forward strand.
GCTGCACGAGCACGACCAGGACATGGCCCGGCTCGGCGGCTTCGTGCACTCGGTGGACGCGGCACGGGCCTCGAGCGTCGAGGGAATCCGTCGACGCCTGTGGCACCGGCTGCCGTGGCTCGTCGTCGGTCTGGTCGGGGCCATGGTCTCGGCCCGCCTGATGCAGGTCTTCGAGGCCGAGCTCGACGCCGACCTCGCCGTCGCCTACTTCGTGCCGGGCATCGTGTACCTGGCGGACGCGGTCGGTACGCAGACCGAGGCGCTGGTCATCCGCGGGTTCTCGGTGGGTGTGGGGATCCGCCGGATCGTGCGCCGCGAGGTGCTGACCGGCCTGTCGGTGGGGGCGCTGCTGGGTGCGACGATGCTGCCGGCGGTGCTGCTCATGACGGGAAACCGGGATCTCGCGGTCGCCGTGGCATCGGCCGTGCTGGCCGCCAGCACCATCGCGACCACCGTCGCGATGGTCCTGCCGTGGGCACTGCAGCGGCTGGGCAAGGACCCGGCGTTCGGGTCCGGCCCGCTCGCCACGGTGATCCAGGACCTGCTCTCCATCGTCATCTACTTCGTGGCGGTGACGCTTCTGCTCGGCTGAGGGGTGGGGTGTTCCCCACCCCAGGGGTCCTTGGGGGACAAGGCGTTCCCGAGCCACGATGGGGCGACCGACCGCCAATCCCGTGGAGGCCCCGTGACCGTAACGTCGGAAACGTTCACCCCGAACCCCACCGCCCTCGCCGGCACGGCCGAACTGGATCACGTGTTCGACGAGATCGACCGGGTCGACGCCGAGATCGTCGCCGCGATCCGGCGCCGGACCGGTCTCGCGCACCACGCCGGCCGGCTGCGCCGCGCCGGTCACGGAACGGTGCCGGCGCACACGTGTCGCGAGATGGCGGTGCTCGCGCGGTTCACCGCGGCACTGGGGCGGGACGGTTCGGCGCTGGCGGCGACGCTGCTGCGGTTGGGACGCGACCCCCTTGCCGACGCTGCAACCTACGGGCAGGATTGAGTCCGCGCCCTGGAGGTTGTGATGAGCGTCGTCACCGAATCGCGTCTGTCGTATGTCGACAAGCAGGGGCGGCAGCATCGGTTCGAGCTGTCGCCGGAGTCGCCGCGCGTCACCATCGGCCGTGCTCCGAGCTCCGACGTGGCGTTCACCGGCGACAACGAGGTCTCCCGCCTGCACGCCGTCGTGGAGTGGATCGGCACCCACTGGACCATCCTCGACGACGGGCTCTCCCGCAACGGCACGTTCCTCAACGGGGAACGCATCACCGGACGCCGCCGCCTGCGGGAGGGCGACAGCATCCGGATCGGCTCGATCCGACTGACCTTCCAGGAGATCGGTGCCGGACCGGACGAGGCGACCCGCGTCGCGTCGGAGCTGCCGACGGTGCGTTCGCTCACGGAGACGCAACGCGGAATCCTGCTCGCGCTGTGCCGGCCCTACAAGCACGGCGCCGCGTTCGCCACCCCCGCCTCCAACCAGGACATCGCCACCGAGCTGTTCCTCAGCGTCGACGCCGTCAAGACGCATCTGCGGGCGCTGTTCGCGAAGTTCGGTGTCGAGGATCTGCCGCAGAACCAGAAGCGGGTCCGGCTCGCCGAGCTTGCCTTGCACAGCGGCGTCATCACCGAACGCGACCTCTGAACTGCGGCTCACCCCACCCGCTGCAGCAACCTGCCGAGGGCCCGCGCGACCTCCGCGGGGCGGTCGGCGATCACCGAGTGCCCGGCGCCGTCGACCCGCACCAGCTCGGCGCGCGGCAGCCGCGCTGCGAGACCGGCGGACAGCTCGAACGGGGTCCACTCGTCCGCCGACCCGCACAGCACGAGCGCGGGGACCGCGGCGAGCACCGCCAACGCGGCGGATTCGTCGAGCACGGCGAACGATCGCAGGAACGCCGCCATCGTCACCACCGGCGTGTCGTTCGCGAGCACCGCCAGCAGGGCCGCCCACCGGGAACCGGGGGCGCGTCGCTGCGCCGCCCGTCTCAGCGGCCGCACCGCCCGTCCGCCCAGGTGCAGCGCGTGCTGCACGGCGCCGGGTGCGTGCTGCACCGCGCGGTGGAACAACTCGACCGCGGGGCTCTCGAGGTACCGCCCGAGCCCCGACCGGCCGAGATCACCGGCGGCGGTGCCGATCAGGCAGATCCCGGCGACCCGGGTGCCGATCTCGTGCGGATGTTGACGGGCGTAGGACAGGATCGTCATGCCGCCCATCGAGTGGCCGACCAGCACCACCGGACCGGCGGAGACCGCGCGCAGCACCGCCGCGAGATCGCGCCCGAGCTGCTCGACGGTGTACGTCTCCGGCCCGGCGGTGCCGGACGCGCCGTGACCGCGGTGGTCGAAGAACACCATCCGCAGCGTCGCTCCGCGGCGCCGGAGCAGCGAATCCCGAAGAGGCGACCAGGTTTCCGTGCGGCCGCAGTGCCCATGGACGAACACGGCGGTGAGCGGTGCGCCGGCCGCGCCGATCTCGTGGACCGCGAGCGGCACGCCGTCGTCGGCGATCACCGTATGGCGGCGTACGAGACGCTCGGTGCGGAGGGTGGACATGCGGACAAGGATCCGCCGGATGCCGGTGCCGGGCGAGCAACCCCGGTGGTGGTGGATTTCACCTCAGGGGGCCACTTCCGCACCCTGGGTGGTGGACAATCGCGTCATGGATGCGCAGCGGTATGTCGGCGTGGTCGGGCCCGCGGAGGCCACGGCCGAACAACGCCGGATCGCCCGTCAGGTCGGCGGGCTGCTCGCGGCGCGACGCGCCGTCGTCGTGACCGGGGGACTGGGCGGGGTGATGGCCGCGGCATCGCGCGGAGCCGCGGAGGCCGGCGGCACCACCCTCGGCCTGCTGCCCGGCGACGACCGCGCGGAGGCCAACCCGTACCTCACCGTGTCGATCCCGACCGGTCTCGGCGAGATGCGCAACGCCCTGCTGGTACGCACCTGCGAGGCGCTCATCGCGGTCGGCGGCAGCTGGGGCACGCTCAGCGAGATCGCGCTCGCCGTCCGCACCGGCGTCCCGGTGATCTCGATCGGGGGGTGGCCGCTGCCCGCCGCCGGGGTGCTCGCCGTGACCTCCGCCGGGGACGCCGTCGACGCCATCCACGACCTGTTGTGGCGGCGCGATCCCACCGCGGGCTGGACCGGCTGAGGAGTTCTCGCACCCGAGGGTGATTCTCGACCACCCCTGCGGGTGCCGCGCCCACCGCTGGGGTCGGTATCGGCACCGGGGTCTGCGGACGACCGTGGAAGCAGCACAGTCCACCGGTCGTCAGGAGTACCCCCGTGTTGCACGAAAGCCCGGTCGCCCAAGAACATTTCGCTGCCCCGCAGCCCGCCGGCGCGTTCCCGCTCTCGGCGGCCCAGCGCGGGATCTGGTTCGCACAGCACCTGGCCGGCGCCACGCCCGTCAACATCGCCCAGTACGTCGACATCGCCGGGGACCTCGACCTCGACGCCCTCGAAGGTGCCGCCCGTGCCGTCGGACGCGAGTTCGGCACCGGCTTCCTGCGCATCGTCGAGGAGGACGGCCACCCGTTCCAGACCGTCGTGCACACCGGCGAGCGGCTGACGGTGGTCGATCTGCGGGGCGAGGCCGATCCCGTGGCCGCGGCCCGCGAATGGATGGAGCGCGACTACACCGCCCCGGTCGACATGTGCACCGACCGGCTCGCCGTCACCGCCGTGCTCCGCATCGCCGAGGACCGCTGGTTCTGGTACGCCCGGATCCACCACATCGCCCTCGACGGCGTCGGCGCGATGACCCTCGTCGCGCGCACCGCCGAGCTCTACACCGCCACCGTCACCGGAACCGCGGTGCACACGCCGCGCACCGCGGCGCTGCCCGACATCGTCGCCGCGGACGAGACCTACCGCCGCTCCCCGCGGTTCGAGGCCGACCGTGCGTACTGGACCGAGCACCTGGCCGGGCTGAGCGATCCCGTGTCGCTGGCCGGCCGGGCCGCCCCCGCCGACGCGCACCCGCTGCTGGTCGGCGCGGAGCTGCCCGCCGACACCGAGCAGGCCCTGCGCGACGCCGCGGCCCGGCGCGGGTCGAGCCTCGCACCGCTGGTGGTCGCCGCGTTCGGCACCTACCTCGCCCGGATGACCGGCCACGACGAGGTGATGCTCAGCCTGCCCGTCTCGGCCCGCACCACCGCCACGCTGCGCCGCTCCGGGGGCATGCTCGCCAACGTGGTGCCGCTGCGGTTGCGCACCGACGCCGCCACCGTCGCCGCCGTGATCGCCGCGGCGGAACTCGAGCTGACCGGGGCACTGCGCCGCCAGCGGTACCGGCAGGAGGACATCGCCCGCGACCTCGGTCTCACCGGCGATCACGCCGCCGGGTTCGGCCCCTCGGTCAACCTCATGCTGTTCGACCACCGGGTCCGGCTCGGCGCGCTCACCGGGCGGGTCCACGTGCTCACCTCCGGGCTCATCGAGGACCTGTTCGTCAACCTCTATCCGGGCGGCCACAGCACGCACCTCGACTTCCAGGCCAACCCCAACCTGTACGACCGGGACGAGCTCGCCGCGCACCACCGGCGGTTCCTCGCGTTCCTGCACCGTTTCGCCACCGCCGCACCCGACCGGCGTCTCGCCGACCTGGACCTGCTCGGCGACGACGAGCGCGCCGCCCTCGTCCCGGCCCGCGGCGCCGATCCGGTGCCGCCCCGCACCCTGGCCGACCTGCTCACCGCCGGGGCGGCCCTCGACCCCGGCGCCGTCGCGGTGATCGACGGTGCGCGCACCGTGACCTACTCCGACCTGGACGCCGCCACCGACCGGCTCGCCCGGCTGCTGCTCGCCCGCGGCGCCGGCCCGGAGACCACGGTGGCGCTGGCGCTGTCGCGGTCCGTCGAATCGGTGCAGGCCGTGTGGGCCGTCGCCAAGACGGGAGCCGCGTTCGTGCCCGTCGACCCCGGTCACCCCCGGGCCCGGCTCGAGCACGTCCTGCGCGACAGCGGCGCCCGCATCGGCCTGACCGTCGCCGCGCACCGGGACGGACTGCCCGACGACACCGACTGGATCGCCCTGGACGACCCCGCGACCGTCGCCGCGGTCACGGCGGCGGACGCCGGCCCGGTCACCGACGCGGAGCGGGGAATCCCGCTGCGGCCCGAGCACGCCGCCTACGTCGTCTACACCTCCGGTTCCACCGGCACCCCCAAGGGGGTCGTCGTCACCCATGCCGGCCTGGCGAACCTCGCCGACGACGCCCGCGCGCGTCTGGCCGTCGCCGCCGGCTCGCGCGCCACCCACCTGTACTCGCCGGCCTTCGACTCCTCGATCGAGGAGCTGCTGGTGACCTTCACCGCCGGCGCCACCCTGGTGGTGGTGCCGCCGCAGGCCTACGGCGGCACCGAGCTCGCCGAGGTTCTCCGCGCCGGACGAGTCACCCACCTCGACGCGACCCCGGCCGTGCTCGCCACCCTCGACCCCGACGACCACCCCGAGATCGGCACGGTCGTCGTCGGTGGCGACGCCTGCCCGCCCGACCTGGCCGATCGGTGGTCGGTGGGCCGGGCGTTCCTCAACGCGTACGGCCCCACCGAGGCCACCGTCACCGCCACCTTCGCGGCTCCGCACCACCGCGGCGACCGGGTCGGGGTCGGCACCCCGATCCGCGGCATGCGCGCCCTCGTCCTGGACCGCCGGCTGCAGCCCGTGCCCGCAGGGGTCACCGGCGAGCTGTACCTGGCCGGCGCCGGGATCGCCCGCGGCTATCTCGGCCGCCCCGACCTGACCGCCGCCCGCTTCGTGGCCGACCCGTACGCGCCCGGAGAACGCATGTACCGCACCGGTGACCTGGTGCGCTGGCGCGGTGCGTCCTTTGGGCTGCCAGGGGAGCCCGAAGGACACACCGGCGGCGCAGCCGCCGCGCTCGAGTTCGCCGGCCGCACCGATCACCAGGTCAAGATCCGGGGGTTCCGCGTCGAACTCGGCGAGGTCGACGCCGCGCTGCTCCGGCACCACACCGTTGCCCGGGCCGTCACCGTCGGCGCCACCACGCCCGCCGGCGCGACCGTCCTCGCCGCCTACGTCGTCGGGCACGCCGGCGCCGCCGTCGACGTCGACGCCCTGCGCGGCGAACTCGCCGACACCCTGCCCGCCTACCTCGTGCCCGCGGCGATCACCGTGCTGCCCGAACTGCCGCTCACCCCCGTCGGGAAGATCGACCGCGCCGCGTTGCCCGCCCCGGACTTCGGCACCCCCACCGCCGGCCGCGCCCCCGAGGGCGCCCGCGAGGAAGTGATCGCCGCCCTGTTCACCCAGGTGCTCGGCGTGGAACGAGTCGGCGCCGACGACAGTTTCTTCGCCCTCGGCGGCGACAGCATCGTCGCGATCACCCTCGTCTCCCGCGCCCGCGCCGCCGGACTGCGGTTCACCGCGCGCGACGTCTTCGAGCGCCGCACCGTCGCCGCTCTGGCCGCCGTCGCGGTCGCGGACACCGGAGCCGGCACAGTCCTTGCCGAACTCCCCGGCGGCGGCACCGGTCCGGTCGACACCACCCCGATCGTCGCCGAACTGCTGGCCGGCGGCGGGCCCGTCGACCGGTACGGGCAGGCAGTGCTGATCCGGCTGCCCGAGCATCCCGACCCGGCGCACCTGGCCGGGGCCGTGCAGGCGCTGCTCGATCGGCACGACGCGCTGCGGATGCGGCTGACCGCTGCCCGCACGCTCGAGGTGCTCCCCGTCGGCGCGGTCGCCGACGCGGTGCTGCGCCGCGCCGCCGTCGACGAGCCACGCGGCGCCGCCGCGGCCGCGCTGGAGGCCGCGGCGGACCGACTCGATCCGGCCGCCGGGATCGTCGCGCAGTTCGAGTGGCTGGCCTCGCCCGACGGCCGCGACGACCTGCTCGTGGCCGTCGTCCACCACCTCGCCGTGGATGCGGTGTCCTGGCGCATCCTGCTGCCCGACCTGGCCGCCGCCTACACCGACCTCGCCGGCGGTGCCGCGCCCGCCCTCGCCCCGGTCGGCACGTCGCTGCGCCGGTGGGCGCACGGCCTGACCGAGGCCGACCGCAGCGACGAACTGCCGTTGTGGGAGCGGATTCTCGCGACGCCCGACCCGGCACTGGGGGAGCGGCCGTTCGATCCGGCGCGCGACACCGTCGCCACCTCCGCCCGGCTGCGCGTGCACGTGCCCGCCGAGGTCACCGACGCCGTGCTGACCGCTGTGCCCCAGCGCTTCCACTGCGGCACCGCCGAGGCGTTGCTCGCCGCGCTCGGCCTGGCGGCCGAGCGGTGGCGCCGCAACCGCGGCCGCACCGCCCCCGCGACGCTCGTCGGCGTCGAGGGCCACGGCCGCGAGGAGGCGGCGGTCCCCGGAGCCGACCTGTCCCGCACCGTCGGATGGTTCACCACCGTGCACCCCCTCGACGTGGACCTCACCGGCATCGACGTCGACGACGCCTTCGGTGGCGGTGCCGCGGCGGGCGCGGCGATCCGGTCGGTCAAGGAACGGCTCGCCGCCGTTCCCGACCACGGCATCGGCTACGGCCTGCTCCGGTACGTCGCCGGCACCCTGCCCGCGCATCCGGCCCCGCAGATCGCGTTCAACTTCCTCGGCCGCATCGACACCACGGTCGAGGGACCGTGGCTGCCGCTCGGCACCGCCGCCACCCGTGAACCGCAGATGCCGCTGCCCGCGGTGCTCGACATCGACGCCGCCGTCGAGGCCGACGGCCTCGCCGCCACCTTCACCTACGCGACCGGCCTGCTCGACGAGGACGCCGTCGACGAGTTCGCGCAGCTGTGGGTGGCCGCGCTCGCCGCGCTCGCCTGGCACGTCGGCGACCCGGCCGCCGGCGGTCACAGCCCCTCCGACTTCCCGCTGGTCGCCGTCGACCAGGACCGGATCGACGCGTGGGAGCGCGACCGCGGAGGCCTGGCCGACGTGTGGCCGCTGTCCCCGCTGCAGGCCGGGCTGCTGTTCCACACCGGGTACGCCGCCACCGACGCCCCCGACGACTACACCGTGCAGACCGTGCTCGAACTCGCCGGCACCGTGGACCCCGCCCGGCTCCGCGCCGCGGCGCAGTCCGTGGTCGACCGGCACGACAGCCTGCGGGCCGCCTTCCGCGACACGGCCGCCGGCCCGCTCCAGGTCGTGCTCCGCACGGCCGACGTGACCTGGCGGGAAACCGATCTGCGCGGCCGTGCCGACACCGACGGCGAGCTGGCGCGCATCCTCGACGCGGACCGCGCCGACCGGTTCGACCTGGCCGCCGCGCCGCTGCTGCGCGTCCACCTGGTCCGCACCGCCGCCGACCGGTACCGGCTGCTGCTGACCAACCACCACCTCGTCCTCGACGGCTGGTCCACCCCGCTGCTCGTCGCCGAACTGCTCACCGCCTACGCGGCGGGCGCGGCGGTGCCCGGACCGGCGCCGTCGTTCCGGGACCACCTGGCCTGGCTCGCCGGCCGGGACCTCGTCGCCGCGCGGACCGCGTGGGCCCGCGCCCTGGACGGCATCGACGCCCCCACCCTCGTCGCCCCGCACGACGACCCCGCCGACACCGGCGGCGCCGCCCACACCGTCGCGCTGAGCGCCGAAACCGCCGCCGCCCTCGACGCTGCCACCCGCGCCCACGACGTCACCCTCGCCACCGTCGTGCAGGCGGCGTGGGCGCTCACCCTGGCCGAGCTCACCGGCCGCACCGACGTGGTGTTCGGCTCCACCGTCTCCGGCCGCCCGCCCGAGCTGCCCGGCGTGGACGCCGTGCTCGGCCTGTTCGTCAACACCGTGCCGGTGCGGGTGCGCCTGCAGCCCACCGACACCGGCGCCGACCTGCTGCGCCGCCTCCAGGCCGAACAGGCGGCGCTGCTCGAGCACCAGCACCTCGGGCTCGCCGAGATCCACCGGGCGGCCGGCGTCACCGAACTGTTCGACACCCTCGCCGTCGTCGAGTCCTACCCGCTCGACCGCGACGCCCTGTCCGCGACCGCCGACGGCGCCGGAATGCGGGTCCTCGGCGTCACCGGCGCCGAAGCCACCCCGTACCCCGTGAGCCTGATCGTCGAGCCGGGCGCCCGGCCGGAGCTGAGCGTGCGCTACCGCCCCGCCTCGGTCGGTGACGGCGTCGCGCGCCGCATCCTCGAGCGGTGCGCGGAGCTGCTCGGTGCGCTCGCCCGGACCCCGGACCGCCGCATCGCCGCGCTCGGCGCCCCCGGCGTCGACGCCCCGTTCGTGCCGGCCCGCGACCGGGCCGTCACCCTCGCCGACATCCTCGCCGGCACCGCCACCCGTCACCCGGATGCGGTCGCCGTCGTCGCCGGCACCGCCGAGCTCACCTACCGCGAACTCGACGACCGGGCCGCCGCCCTGGCGGGGCTGCTCGCCGCGCACGGCGCCGGACCCGGCACGCTGGTCGCGCTCGCGCTGACCCGCTCGCTCGAATCGGTCCTCGCCGTGTGGGCGGTCGCGAAGACCGGCGCCGCGTTCGTCCCCGTCGACCCGCGCCACCCCCTGGACCGGATCGAGCACATGCTCACCGATTCCGGCGCCCGCCTCGGCGTCACCGTCACCGCCCACCGGGACCGGCTGCCCGGCTCCGCGACGACGTGGCTGGTGCTCGACGATCCCGCGACCGCCCGCCGCACCCCGGCCGGCCCCGCGGTGCCGTCGCCGGCCCGGCTCGACGACCCGGCCTACCTGATCTACACCTCCGGCTCGACCGGGACGCCGAAGGCCGTCACGGTCACCCACCGGGGCCTCGGCAACCTGGTCGACGCACTGCTCGCCGTGCTGGAGCCGACCCCGTCGGCACGGGTCGCGCACGTGGCGTCGCCGAGCTTCGACGCGTCCGTGTTCGAACAGCTCGCCGCGTTCGCCGCCGGCGCCCGGCTCGTCGTCGTACCCCCGACGGTCGTCGGCGGCGACGAACTGACCGACCGGCTCGCCGACGCGGGCGTCACCCACCTCGTCCTCACCCCCGCGGTCCTGGCCACCCTCGACCCGGCCGCCGCGCACACCGTGCGGGTCGTCGGTGTCTGCGGTGAGGCCGTCCCCACCGACCTGGTGCGCCGGTGGGCGCCCGGCCGCACGATGTTCAACCTCTACGGCCCCACCGAGACCACCATCTGGGCCACCGTCGCCCCCCTCACCGCCGATGCGCCCGTCACCCTCGGCGCCGGTGTGCCCGGCACCGAAACCGAAGTCCTCGACGGCTGGCTGCGGCCGGTGCCGCTCGGCACGGCCGGAGAGCTGTACCTGGCCGGTCCCGGGCTGGCGCGCGGCTACCACGGCCGTCCGCAGCTGACCGCGAGCCGGTTCGTCGCGCATCCCGGACGGCCCGGGGAGCGCATGTACCGCACCGGTGACCTCGTGCGCTGGACCCGCGCCGCCGACGGCGGCCCGGTGCTGGAATACCTGGGCCGCACCGACTTCCAGGTCAAGGTGCGCGGCATTCGCGTCGAGCTCGGGGAGGTCGACGCGGCCCTCGCCGCCGTCGCCGACGTGGACTTCGCGGCCACGCTCGGCCGTCCCGGTCCCACCGGCTCGGCCGTCCTCGTCTCCTACGTGCGGCCCGTGCCGGGCCGCGGGCTGGACCCGGACCGGCTGCGGGACCGGCTCGGCGAACAGCTGCCCGCCCATCTCGTGCCCGCCGCGGTCGTCGTCCTCGACGAGGTTCCGCTCACCCCGGTCGGCAAGCTGGACCGGACGGCGCTGCCGGAGCCGGACTTCGGCCGCAGCCGGCGCCCGGCCCGCGCACCGCGTGGACCGGTCGAGACCGCCGCCGCCGCCGCCTTCGCCGACGTCCTCGGCCTGGACAGGCTCGGCGCCGACGACTCGTTCTTCGACCTGGGCGGCAACTCCCTCGACGCGACCCGGGTGATCGCCCGCATCAACGCCACCGCGGGCTCCGCCCTGGCGGTGCGCGACCTGTTCGAGGCGCCCACCCCCGCGGCGCTGGCCACCCGCGCCGCGGGCCGCACCGGTGCCGCCGTCGCACTCGGGCGACGGGAGCGGCCGGCCCGCCTGCCCCTCGGCCCGGCGCAGCAGCGCATGTGGGTGCTCAACCAGCTCGACCCCGCGTCCGGCGTCTACAACATCCCGGTGGCGCTGCGCCTGCGGGGCCGGCTCGACATCGCCCCGCTCGCTGCCGCCTTCGGCGACCTGACCGCCCGGCACGAGAGCCTGCGCACCGTGTTCCCCGCCGACGCGGAGGGCCCCCGCCAGGTGGTCCTCGACGCGGCGCCCACCGGTCCGGACGTCGTCGACGTCCCCGCGGACGCCGTGCATGCCGCCGTGGCGGGCTTCGCCGGGGCCGGCTTCGACCTGACCGTGGACCTGCCGGTGCGGGCCCGGGTGCTGCGCCTGGGCGCGGAGGAGCACGTGCTGGTGCTGGTGCTGCACCACATCGCCGCGGACGGGGTGTCGGTGGCGCCGCTGGCCCGGGACCTGATCGCCGCGTACGCCGCCCGCACCGCGGGTGCGGCCCCGGCGTGGGCGCCGCTGCCGGTGCAGTACGCCGACTACACGCTGTGGCAGCGCGAGGTGCTCGGCGAGCCCGACGACCCCGACTCGACCACCGCCCGGCAACTGGACTTCTGGACCCGCACCCTGGCCGGCCTGCCGGATCGGGTCGTCCTGCCCACCGACCGGCCCGGACCCGCGGTGCAGTCCGGCGCGAGCGCCGACGTCGCCTTCACCGTGGACGCCGGCGTCCACGCCGCGCTGCGCCGCCTCGCCCGCGCCGAGAACGCCACCGTGTTCATGACCCTGCACGCCGCGCTCGTCGCGCTGCTGTCCCGCCTCGGCGCCGGCGACGACATCGCGGTGGGCACCGCGGTGGCCGGCCGCGGCGCCGCCGAACTCGACGACCTGATCGGGATGTTCGTCAACACCGTGGTCCTGCGCACCGCGGTGCGGCCCGACGCCACGTTCGCCGACCTGGTGGCGCAGGTGCGCGAGGCCGACCTGGCCGCGTTCGCCCACGCCGACGTCGCCTTCGATCAGGTGGTCGAGGCGGTGCGCCCGGCCCGGTCCACCGCGCACCACCCGCTGTTCCAGGTCTCCCTCGCGCTGGCCGACTTCGCGGCACCCACCCTCGAGATCGACGGGCTCGAGATCGCCGTCGAGGACGTCGAGCGTGGCTCCTCGCAGTTCGACCTCGGGCTCGAGCTGCGCGAACACACCGGCGACGACGGCCGGCCCGCCGGGCTGGACGCCACCCTCACCTACGCCACCGACCTGTTCGACGAGGCCACCGCGCGCACGATCGCCGCGCGGTTCGTGCGGCTCCTCACCGCCGTCACCACCGACCCGGCCGTGCCCGTCGGGGACGTGGATCTGCTCGACGCCGCCGAGTCCGCCGCCCTGCACGCGACGGCGGGTCCCGCCGGTGTCGGGCCGTGGCTGCTGCCCACGCTGCTCGGGGCCGCCGCCGCGGCGCACCCCGAGCGCCCGGCCGTGCGTGCCGACGGCACCACCTGGACCTACCGGGAACTCGATGCCGCCGCCGGCCGGCTCGCCCGCCTGCTCGTCGCCGCCGGGGTGGGCCCGGACGTGCGCGTGGCCCTCGCGCTGCCCCGCTCGGCGGAGTCGGTGCTCGCCGTGTGGGCGGTCGCCAAGGCCGGCGGCGCCTTCGTGCCCGTCGACCCGGCGTATCCGGCCGAGCGCATCGCGCACATGCTCGGCGACTGCGGTGCCACGCTCGGGCTGACCACGACCGCGCACCGGTCCGCGCTGCCCGGCGCGCTCACCTGGCTCGAGCTCGACGACCCGGCGCTGCGGGCCGCATCCGCCGCCGAATCCGCCGCGCCGTTGACCGACGCGGACCGGACCCGGCCGCTGCATCCCGACCACGCCGCCTACCTGATCTACACCTCCGGCTCGACCGGCACCCCGAAGGCCGTCACGGCCACCCACCGCGGGTTGGCGAACATCGTTCGCGCCCAGGGTGATTCGCTCGCGGTCGGACCGGACGCGCGGGTCCTCGGCTTCGCCTCGCCGAGCTTCGACGCGGCGATCTTCGAACAACTGGCCGCGTTCGGCTCCGGGGGCTGCCTGGTGTCGGTTCCGGCCGGCGTCGTCGGCGGCGCCGAACTCGCCACGCTGCTCGATGCCGAGCAGGTGACGCACATGGTCCTCACGCCGTCGGTGCTCTCGACGCTGGAGCCGGCGGCATTGACGTCGGTCGAGGTGCTGGCGGTGGCCGGGGAGGCGGTCGGAGCCGAGTTGGTCGAGCGGTTCGCCGGGGGGCGGACGATGCTGAACCTGTACGGGCCGACGGAGGCGACGATCTGGGCGACGGCGGGACCGCTGGCGCCGGGACGGGCGGTGACGATCGGATCGGCCGTGCGCGGAGTGATGCCGCTGGTGCTCGACGGGCGGTTGCGGCCGGCCCCGGTGGGCGTGGTGGGGGAGTTGTACCTGGCCGGGGACGGGCTGGCGCGGGGCTATCACGGGCGGGCGGGGTTGACCGCGGGCCGGTTCGTGGCGCATCCGCAGGTCCCGGGGGCGCGGATGTATCGCACCGGCGACCTGGTGCGGTGGGTGCGGGCCGGGGGCCGGCTCGAACTCGAGTACCTCGGCCGGGGTGATCATCAGGTCAAGGTCCGCGGGATGCGGGTCGAGGTCGGGGAGATCGACGCGGCGCTCACGGGACTGCCCGAGGTCGACTACGCGGTCACCGTGGGGCGGCCCGGCCCGTCCGGCGCCCAGGTGCTCGTGTCGTACGTGCTCCCGGCTCCGGGGCAGGAACTCGACCCGGCCCGGGTGCAGCGCCGGACGGCCGAGCTGCTGCCCGGACACCTGGTGCCGGCGGCGGTCGTCGTGCTCGACGCGGTGCCGCTGACCCCGGTGGGCAAGCTGGACCGGGCGGCGCTGCCCGAGCCGGTGTTCGCGGCCGGCTCGGGGCGCGCTCCGCGCACACCGACGGAGGAGGCGGTGGTCGCCGCGTTCGCGCAGGTGCTCGGCCTCGCGCAGGTCGGGATCGACGATTCGTTCTTCGACCTGGGCGGCAACTCCCTCGACGGCACCCGGGTCTGCGATCGGCTCGGCGCCGCCCTCGGGACCACCGTGCCGGTGATCCAGCTGTTCTCGGCGCCCACCCCGGCGGCCCTGGCCGCCCGCATCGAGGCCGCGGACACCGCCGGGCAGCCGGACTCACCGTTCGCGGTGCGGCTGCCGCTGCGCACCGAGGGCGACGGCGCCCCGCTGTTCTGCGTGCATCCGGCGGCCGGACTGGCCTGGTGCTACGCCGGGCTCGCCGCGCAACTCGCCCCCGGACGGCCGGTGTACGGACTGCAGTCCCCGCATCTCGAAGGCCTCGAGGACGCCCCGGAAACGATCGCCGCGTACGCCGAGCGATACGTCGACGAGATCCGCGCGGTCCAACCCAGCGGCCCGTACCACCTGCTCGGCTGGTCCCTCGGCGGATTCATCGCCCACGCCGTCGCCGCGCGGCTGCGCGAGACCGGCGAGGAGGTGGCGCTGCTCGCGCTGCTCGACGCGGACCTGATCGCCCGCGACGTTGCCGCGCCGGAACCGCTGACGGTCGGCGAACTCGTCGCCACCCTCGGTTCGTCGCTGGGCCTGCCCGACGCCGATCCGGCGCTGACGGCGGCCGAGGCCGCCGCGCTGATCCGGACCCACATCGGGGCCCCCGTCGACGCCGGTCACCTCGACCGGATGACCGCCGCCTACAACGGCTCGGCATCGCTGCTCGCCGGGTACCGGCCGCCGCTCTACGACGGCGATCTCGTCTTCGTCACCGCGACGGCCGACAAGACGCACCATGCCGGGGGCTTCGCCGGCTGGGGGCCCTACGTCACCGGCGCGATGCACAACCACCTGCTCGACGTCGAGCACGACCGGATGACCGCACCCGACGCGGTGCCCGCCCTGGCCGCGGTGCTCGATCGGCACCTCGGCGACGACCGGTACCTCGCCGCGTCCTGATCCCGCAGTCCACCCCTTCCGAACGGAGCACCATGTCCCCCTCGACCCCAGCCGTCCTCGTCGACGCCGTCACCAAGAGCTTCGGGCCGGTCCCGGCCCTGTGCGGCGTGAGCTTCACCGCCGAGGCCGGCGAGGTCCTCGGCGTCCTCGGCCCCAACGGCGCCGGCAAGACCACCACCGTGAACATCCTGTCCACCCTGCTGCGGCCGGATTCCGGTCGCGCCGTCGTCGCCGGCCACGACGTCGTCGCCGACGCGGCCGGGGTGCGCCGCGCGGTGATGCTCACCGGCCAGTACGCCGCCCTCGACGACATGCTCACCGGCTTCGAGAACCTGGTCCTGTTCGCCCGGCTGCTCGGGCTGCGGCGCCGCGCGGCCCGCGCCCGGGCGCGGGAACTGCTCGCCGAATTCGACCTCGAGGATGCCGCCGACCGGCGGGTCGGCAAGTACTCCGGCGGCATGCGCCGCCGCATCGACATCGCCTGCGGGCTCGTCGTCCCGCCCCAGGTGGTGTTCCTCGACGAGCCGACCACCGGGCTCGATCCGCGCAGCCGCCAACGGGTCTGGGACCTGATCGCCGGATTCAAATCCCAGGGCGTCACCACGCTGCTCACCACGCAGTACCTCGAGGAGGCCGACCTGCTCGCCGACCGGATCGTCGTCATCGACCGGGGCACCGTCGTCGCCGAGGGCACCCCCGCCCAGCTGAAGCAGCGCGTCGGCGCCACCTTCTGCGAGGTCGTCCCGGTGCGGGTGGCCGACGTGCCGGCCGTGGCGCACGTGCTCGGCCGGTTCGCGCCGGCCGCGGCGATCGAGGTCGCCGCCGACCGTGTCACGATCCCCGCGCCGCACGGCGCCGGCACCTTGGCGCAGGTCGCCACCGCCGTCGCCGCCCACGGCGTCGCCGTCTCCGACATCGCGCTGCGGCGACCGTCGCTGGACGAGGTCTTCCTCGCCCTCACCGCCGCCCGGCCGCGATTCGAGGTGGTGGCATGACCACGACGACCGTCGCACCGGTTCCCTCGCCGCTCTACCAGTGGTGGGTGCTGTCCGTACGCACCCTGATCCCGGCGATCCGCGGCGGCGAACTCGTCACCGCGCTCGTCGCGCCGCTCGTGTTCACCGTCGGGTTCTACGTGCCGCTGCAACGCGTGATCGCCCTGTTCACCGGCGGAACCGTCGATTACGGGCAGTTCCTGATGCCGCTGATCGCGTTGCAAGCCGTGTCCTTCACCGCGATCTCCGCAGCCTTCCTGGCCGCGACCGACGCGGTGCACGGCATCGACCGCCGCTTCGCGACGATGCCGATCGCGGCGGCCGTGCCGCTCGCCGCGCGCCTGTCCGCGAGCGCCGTCAAGTGCGCGCTGTCGCTCTCGGCGGCGATCGGCTGCGGGCACGTGATCGGGTTCCGGTTCGCCGGAACCGCCGCAGCCGTCGGGTTCTGCGCACTCGCGCTGACCGTCGGGATGGTCCTCACGCTCGGCGCCGACGTGATCGGCACCCTGTTCCGCAGCCCGGAAGCCACGACCCAGGCACTGATGCTGCCGCAGCTCGTGCTCGGGATGCTCTCCTGCGGCTTCGTCCCGATCGACCAGTTTCCGGCCTGGATCCAGCCGTTCGTCCGCAACCAGCCCGTCTCACAGTTCGCGTCGAGCCTGCGCGGTCTCGCCGACGGCACCGCCACCGCCACCGCGCTGACGCCGACGCTGCTGTGGCTCGGCGGGATCCTTCTGGTCGTCGTCCCCCTGGCGGCCCGCACGAATCGGAGACAGCGATGAGCACCACCGTGACCGCACCCGAGAACTCGGTACCCGCTCTCGTCAGGCACACCTGGCTGCAGGCGGGGCGCCTGCTCACCCGGTGGCGCAGGGATCCGATGACGATGCTGCAGAGCCTCGCCTACCCGGTGCTGCTGCTGCTCATGCTCGAGGCGGTGCTCGGCCGGCAGGTCTCGGCGTTCGCCGGGCACGACGCCCTGTATGGGACGGTGCCGATGGTCGTCGTGATGAGCGCCCTGCTCGGCTCGCTGGCCGGCGCCGTCACGCTCGGCCGCGAATGCGCGGCCGGGCTGCCCGCGCGGCTGTGGGTGCTGCCCGTCCACCGGGCGTCGGCGCTGGCGTCGCGGTTCCTCGCCGAGGCGGTGCGCATCGCCGTGACCACCGTCGTCATCGTCGCCGCCGGCTTCGTCCTCGGCTTCCGCTTCCAGCGGGGCCCGCTCGCCGCGATCGGCTTCCTGGCGGTGCCGGTGCTGTTCGGGGTGGCGTTCGCCGCGCTGGTCACCGCGGCCGCGCTCATGGCCGCGAAAACCGTTGTCATCGAATCGATCTCGCTGCTGTGCACGCTGATGCTGTTCTTCAACCCGGGGTTCGTGCCGATCGGTGCGTACCCGGAGGTGCTTGCGCCGGTGATCCGCAACCAGCCCATGACGAGTGCCGTCGAGACGATGCAGGCGCTCGCCCTCGGTGGCGCCGTCCAGGGGCCGCTGTTGCGCACCGTGGCCTGGTCGGTCGCCCTGCTCGCGGTGTGCGCCGTGCCGGTGATCCGCGGTTACCGGCGGGCACTGTGACCGGATCCGACGGCGCGCCGGTGACAGTGACCCCGTCGGGGTGGCGAATCCGCCACCTGGGGTGGCTGTTACCCGCCGCGCCCGCGCGGGAGTATCGATGCAGCGAACACACCGAATCCCGAAGGGAGGCATCATGACCGCCGTTGCCGAACCAGGCACCACTGACTCCGAACTGCCCCGTCTGCGCGCCGACATCGACGGCCTCGACGCCGAGCTCCTCGCCGTGGTGCGGCGCCGCATCGCGCTCGAACGACGGATCGGGCAGCTTCGGGTCGGGACGGGCGCGCCCCGCGTCACCCACGCCCACGACATGAGCGTGATCCGCCGATACGCCGCGGAGCTCGGCGAGGACGGCACGGCCCTGGCCCTGGTCCTGCTGCGCCTGCGTTAGCGGTGCGGGGCAGTCCCGGGTCCACACCCACAATCCGCAGAGCCGCCCGCTCGCCGTCCGAGAGATCGCCCGCCGTCGCGCCGCGCGCAAGGTCTCGCCGCCCGGAAGGCGACGTCCCGCACCGTGATCATCGCCGGCTCGTCGAAGCGTCGGCGCCTGCCGGATTCGAGGAGCCGGTGCACCCGCTCGGACCGAAGCAGGTTCGCATGCTCCTCCTCGAAACGCCCGGCTCCGTTGCCGGCGCACCGCCGAGCTGCTCGTACGGCCTTGCGGGCGAGCAGCTGACAGACCCGGTCCGGCATGGGCTCCGCGCCGCGGAGCCGGCGCCCGGCGGTCGCGACGTCGAGTGGCCTCGCGACGGCGTGGGCGCGCATCGCCTCCGCCACATCAGCGACCCGAAGCCCCAAGGTGGCTGATACCGCGACCGGGCACAACGCGCGATCGGCACGGGCTTTCGCTTTCCGGGCAGACCGACGATCTCCCGTGGTACTCATCGGTTACCTCCTGTCCCTGCCGGAGAGCGAGGCCGACACTGCCACGACGTCCTCCGTCAGCTCCTCTACCAACGCTGTAGCGCCCCTGTCGCGCAGTACCTCGGCGGTAGCCCCAACCGGTGACAAGCACCGCTCGGTCCGGGCCACGCCACGCCGAAGGGGGGACCCCTCCCGCCACACGACCCTGGGCTAACCCCAGGTCGGATGACCCAGACGTACCGGGGGATCGCATATCGAGCTCCGGTGGTCACGGTCTACGAGTTCGATGGGTCGGCCCGGATCCACCGGCTCCGCTCGTACTACGACAAGCTGGCCATCGAAGAGCAGATCGCCGCGAGTCTTCCCGGGATCAAGGGATGGCTGTTGCGTAAGGTGACGCGCGTCCTCCTCGCGCAAGGGCGCAAAGGCTTCGAGACCCCCACGGGGCCACCGCCGACCGGTGTGGGCTGAACCGCCGGCTCGTCCCGGTCGCCGGGTCCCTCGGCCGGCGTCGCCGGCCGAGGGCCGTCCACCCCCAGGAGGAGAATTCCTAATCGCGGGCCAGCGCCGCAACGGGAAGATCCGCGAACACCTCCGCCGGCGACACCGTTCCCGACAGCCGCCGCCCGGTGAGCCGATCGACCCAGAGTCCCGGCGGCAGGTCGAGCGTCGTGTCGCCCCACCCGGTTTCCTTCAGCGTGACAGTGTGCCGCGACGCGAGCGCCACCACGTCGACCTCCTCGGCCGCCGGGCCCCGCCCGAACCCGATCAGGTGACCGGCGGCCGGCCCCGACGCGGACAGCGGAACGTAGGCCCCGCCGACGAAGCTCGCCGGCCGCTCGCGGCGCAGGCGCAGCGCCGTCCGCACCACGGCGAGCTTCGCGGTGCCGGCGTCGTCCACGGCCGGCGGTGCGTCCTGTGCGAGCAGCCGGCGTCTGGTGGCGAAGTCCACGGGCCGCCGGTTGTCCGGGTCGACGAGCGAGTCCTCCCACAGTTCGGTGCCCTGGTACACGTCGGGGATGCCGGGTCCGAGCAGCTGCAGCAGCTTCTGCCCGAGCGAATCCGCGGAGAAATGAGGGGTCAGGGACGAGACGAACTCGGTCAGTGACGCGCCGACCGGCCCGTCGCACACTGCGTCGAGCCAGGCCGCCACCGCGCCCTCGAACTCCTCGTCGACCTCGGTCCAGGTGGTGCGCAAGCCGTTCTCCCGCAACGCCTTATGGGCGTACTCGCGCAGCCGCGACCGCAGTTCCCCGGTCACCACGCCGTCGCGCGGCCACGCGCCGAACAGGTTCTGCCACAGGAACAGCCCGGTGGCGGCGTCCGGCGGCGGGGCGACGGATTCCCATTCGGACAGGCACGCCGCCCACAGCTGCGGCACCTGGGAGAGCACCCCGATGCGGGCGCGGACGTCCTCGCCCCGCTTGGTGTCGTGCGTCGACAGCGACGTCATCGCCCGCGGCCACCGCCGCGCCCGCTCCGCCCACGCCAGGTGGAACTCGGCGACGGGCAACCCGAACCGTCCCGGGTGGCCACCGACTTCCTGCAGCGACACCAGCCGCGCCGCCCGGTAGAACAGGCAGTCCTCGACGGCCTTCGCCGTCGCGGCGCCGCACACCTGGCCGAACCGGGCCGCCGCCTCTCCGCCGCGGGCCAGGGCCCGGGCCAGCACCTCGAGGGCGGGTTCGAGCGCGGCGTCGGCGCGGGCGCGGTCACCCAGGATGCGGGGCAGCATCCCGCCCAGCGACGCATAGTCCGACCGGTACACGGGCAGTTCCGCCGCCACCGCGATCACGGCGTCGCGCAGCCGCTCGTCCGGGCAGGTCGCATCGGCGGCATCTCGCCGCACGGCCCGCACCAGCCGGCGCACCTCCGGCGCCAGCCCCGTCTGCAGCACCGCGCGCTTGATCTGCTTCTCCTGCGCGTGCAGCCACTCCGCGTCGCCGGGGGTGCCGGTGCGGTCGAGTGACAGCGCGTTCAGGTCCTTCTCGCCCCGCGGATCGAGGAACACCGCACCGACCTCGCCGAGCGCGTCGTAGCCCGTGGTGCCGTCGACGGGCAGGGTCGGGTCGAGCGGTTCGCGGTCGCCGAGAATCTTCTCGATCACCAGCCACCGGTCCGGGCCGACGAGCCCGCGCAGCCGCCGCAGGTAGCCGGTCGGGTCGGCCAGGCCGTCGGGATGGTCCACGCGGACGCCGTCGGTGAGGTCGTCGTCCATCCACGACGCCACCTGGGCATGCACCGCGTCGAACACCGCGGGATCCTCCACCCGCACCGCGGCGAGGTCGTCGACGGTGAAGAACCGGCGGTACCCGATCAGGCCGCTGTCCCACGGCACCAGCCGATACGCCTGCTGCGCATGTACTTCCGCTCCGGTCCCGGTGTCGGTGCCCGGGGCGACGGGGAAGCGCCGCTCGTAGTAGGCCAGCGTCGGCTCGTCGCCGGTGCGGTCGACGGTCAGCTCCTCGACGTCGGCCGCCGAACCCAGCACGGGCAGGGCGATCCGGCCGTCGGTGCCGTTGTCCGCGGCCCAGTCGACGTCGAAGTAGGTCGCGTACCGCGAGTCGCGGCCGTGCCGCAGCACGTCCCACCACCACGGGTTCTCGCGGGGATCGCCGACGCCGACGTGGTTGGGCACGATGTCGATCAGCAGACCCATCCCGCGGGAGCGGACCTCGCGGGCGAGGGCCTCGAGGCCCGCGCGGCCGCCGAGCGCCGCCGACACCGTGGTCGGGTCCACCACGTCGTAGCCGTGGGTCGATCCGGCCGCGGCGCTGAGCACGGGGGACAGGTACACGTGTGAGACCCCGAGCGCCTCGAGGTAGTCCACGAGCGCGATCGCGTCCGCGAAGGTCGTCCCGTCGCCGGTGAGCTGCAGCCGATACGTCGACGACACCGGGCGCGGGCTCATGCGGTCCTCCGCAACACCAGCAGCGAACGGGCCTGCACCCGCACCGACCCCCCGGCGGTCACGACCTGTTCGCGCAGTCCGTCCGGCACGTCCGTGTCCAGCGCCACCGACCATTCCTGTGCGTGCGGCCCGTCTGGGGTGACGAAGTCGATCGGCTCGTCGTGGGCGTTGAAGCACAGCAGGAACGAATCGTCGACGACGCGTTCGCCGCGCTGGTTCGGCTCGTGGATGCCCTCGCCGTTGAGGAACACCGACAGCGACTTGCCGAACCCGCTGTCCCAGTCCTCCGGGGTCATCTCCTCGCCCGCCGGGGTGCGCCAGGCGATGTCGCGGGACTGCTCGCCGCTGCGGATCGGCCGGCCCTCGAAGAACCGCCGCCGCCGGAACACCGGGTGCGACCGGCGCAGGGCGATCACGTTGCGGGTGAAGTCCAGCAGGTCCGCGTTCGTCTCCGCGAGCGACCAGTCCATCCAGGACAGCTCGTTGTCCTGGCAGTAGACGTTGTTGTTGCCCTGCTGCGTGCGCCCGAACTCGTCGCCGTGCGCGATCATCGGGGTGCCCTGGGAGAGCATCAGCGTCGCCAGGATGTTGCGGCTCTGCCGCTGCCGCAGGGCCAGCACCTCCGGGTCGTCGGTGGGGCCCTCGGCGCCGCAGTTCCACGACCGGTTGTGCGACTCGCCGTCCATGTTGTTCTCGCCGTTGGCGTCGTTGTGCTTCTCGTTGTAGGAGACGAGGTCGGCGAGGGTGAAGCCGTCGTGCGCGGTGACGAAGTTGATCGAGGCGCTCGGGCGGCGGCCGGTGGCCTCGTACAGGTCCGACGAGCCGGTGAGCCGGGAGGCGAACTCGCCGAGAGTGGCCGGTTCACCGCGCCAGTAGTCGCGGACCGTGTCGCGGTACTTGCCGTTCCACTCGGTCCACAGGCCGGGGAAGTTCCCCACCTGGTAGCCGCCCTCGCCGACGTCCCACGGTTCGGCGATCAGCTTGACCTGCGAGACGATCGGATCCTGCTGCACCAGGTCGAAGAACGCGGACAGCCGGTCCACGTCGTGCAGTTCGCGGGCCAGGGTGGAGGCCAGGTCGAAGCGGAAGCCGTCGACGTGCATCTCGGTCACCCAGTAGCGCAGCGAATCCATGATCAGCTGCAGGGTGTGCGGGTGGCGGGCGTTGAGGCTGTTGCCGGTGCCGGTGTAGTCCATGTAGTAGGACTTGTCGTCGTCGACCAGCCGGTAGTAGGCGGCGTTGTCGATGCCGCGGAACGAGATGGTCGGTCCCAGGTGGTTGCCCTCCGCGGTGTGGTTGTAGACCACGTCGAGGATCACCTCGATGCCTGCCTCGTGGTAGGCGCGCACCATCGCCTTGAACTCGGCGACGACGCCGCTCGGGTTGCTCGCCGACGAGTAGTCCAGGTGCGGGGCCAGGAAGCCGAAGGTGTTGTAGCCCCAGTAGTTCCGCAGCCCACGGTCCAGCAGGACCTGATCGTGCATGAACTGGTGCACGGGCATCAGTTCGATCGCGGTGACCCCGAGGCTCTGCAGATGGTCGATGATCACCGGGTGCGCCAGTCCGGCGTAGGTGCCGCGCAGCTGCTCCGGCACGCCGGGATGGGTCGCGGTCATGCCCTTCACGTGGGCTTCGTAGATGACGGTCTCGTAGTAGGGCCGGCGCGGGTGCCGGTCGGAGGCCCAGTCGAAGAACGGGTTGATCACCACGGTCGTCATCGTGTGCCCGAGCGAATCGAGCTGCGGGAAATCGGGATTCGCCGGTGCGGCGGGCTCGGGGGCGGACTCGGCCGCCGTGTCGTCCCCGGCCCCGTCGTCCCCGGTCCCGTCGCCCCCGGTCCCGTCGCCCTCGGTCTCGCCGGACCCGGTCCCGTCCGAGTCGTCCGCCTCGTCGGCGGTCGTGTCCCCGGCGGCCTCGGCGCCGGCGTCCTCCGCGGCCCGGGCCGCCGGCTCCGGCGCCGACTGTGCCTCCTCGGCTCCTGCCGAATGCTCCGGTTCGGACGGTGCGTCCTCGGCCCCGACCATCGCGTACGAGAACAGGGACGCATCGCCGTCGAACGCGCCGTCGTAGGCCTTGCCGTAGGGGTCGAGCAGCAGCTTGCTCGGATCGCAGCGCAGACCCTGCGCCGGGTCGTAGGGGCCGTGCACCCGGTAGCCGTATCGCTGGCCGGGGGTCACCGTGGGCAGGTAGACGTGCCAGACGTTGCCGTCGACCTCCTCGATCGGCACGCGGGTCTCGGTGCCGTCCTTGGCGATCAGGCACAGTTCGACCTTCTCGGCGACCTCGGAGAAGAGGGCGAAGTTCGTGCCCGCCCCGTCGTAGGTCGCGCCGAGCGGATATGCGCTCCCCGGCCACACCGGGATGTCGGCCGGGAGGGCCTCCGTGGACGTGCTCGGCTCGGTGGGTTCCATGACCGCAACCCTAACCGGATCGACGGTCGCGTACGGGGCGAGCGATCCTCCCCGGCACGGGCGACGATCGGCCCCGGGGCGGGGACGCCTACAGTCGATCCTCGTGACCGTTCGTCGTCTGAGTCCCGACCGGGTCGCCGCGCTCGACGCGGCGCACCTGTGGCACCCCTACGGAGCCGTCCCTGCATCGACCGCGCCGCTCGTGGTCGACGAGGCGCACGGGACCCGGCTGCGGCTGGCCGACGGCCGGGAACTCGTCGACGGCATGAGCTCGTGGTGGGCCGCCGTGCACGGATACCGCCACCCGGTCCTCGACGCGGCGGTCACGCAGCAGCTGGGCCGGATGAGCCACGTCATGTTCGGGGGCCTCACCCACGAGCCGGCCGCGCGGCTCGCGGAGCTGCTCGTGGAGATCACCCCCGACGGTCTGGACAAGGTCTTCCTCGCCGATTCCGGGTCGGTGTCGGTGGAGGTCGCGGTCAAACTCGCATTGCAGTATCAGCGCGCGGCCGGCAGGCCGGGACGTCACCGGCTCATGACGTGGCGCGGCGGCTACCACGGCGACACGTTCGCGCCGATGAGCGTGTGCGACCCCGAGGGCGGCATGCACTCGATGTGGACCGGCGTGCTGCAGCGGCAGGTGTTCGCCCCGGCGCCGCCCCGCGAGTTCGATCCGGCGTACGTCGCCGAGTTCGAAGCGCTGCTCGAAGCCCATACGGACGAGCTGGCCGCCGTGATCGTCGAGCCGGTGGTCCAGGGGGCGGGCGGGATGCGCTTCCACGACCCCCGCTATCTGAACGAGCTGCGCCGGATGTGCGACGCACACGGGCTGCTGCTGATCTTCGACGAGATCGCCACCGGGTTCGGCCGTACCGGGGAGCTGTTCGCCGCCGACCACGCGGCCGTCGCGCCGGACGTCATGTGCGTCGGCAAGGCGTTGACCGGTGGCTATCTGACCCTGGCCGCGGTGCTGTGCACATCGGCCGTCGCCGAAGTGGTCAGTGCGGGCGAGGGCGGCGGCATCATGCACGGCCCGACGTTCATGGGCAATCCGCTCGCGTGCGCGGTTGCCGTCGCTGCCGTGGAGTTGCTGCTGTCACGGGATTGGCGCGGCGAAGTGGCCGCGCTGACCGCCGGCCTCGAGGCGGGCCTGGCGCCGGCGCGGGAGCTGCCGGGCGTGGTGGACGCGCGGGTGCTCGGCGGCATCGGCGTGCTCGAACTGGACCGGCCGGTGGACATGGGCGCCGCGACGGCGGCCGCCGTCGCGGCCGGTGTGTGGCTGCGCCCGTTCCGCAACCTGATCTACGCGATGCCGCCCTACGTCTGCAGCGCCGACGACGTGCAGAGGATCGCCGCGGGGATGTGCGCGGCGGCCCGGGCCTGATCCGGCCCGGCACGCCGGGTCACGAGCGGGGAACTCGCGGGGCGGCGGTCACCGCCGGCAGCCACCGCACGGGGAGGAATCGGCCGCCCGGAGCGTCACTTGAACAGTGTTCAGGTATGGTCTGCCGACATGACCGCCTTCGCCAGCCTCCAGTGGCTCGACGACGTCGCCGACGCCCGTCGCGCGGCGGGCCTGCGCCGCACCCTGCATCCGCGCACCCCGGCACCGGGCACCGTCGACCTCGCCTCCAACGACTACCTCGGGCTCGTCCGGCACCCCGAGGTCCTCGCCGCCGCGACCGCCGCGCTGCGCCGGTGGGGCGGCGGCGCCACCGGATCCCGCCTCGTCACGGGCACCACCAGCGAGCACGAACTGCTCGAGCGTGAACTCGCCGAGTTCACCGGCGCCGAGTCCGGCCTCGTATTCGCCAGCGGCTACGCCGCCAACCTCGGCGCCGTCACCGCCCTCGCCGACCGCGACACCCTCGTGGTCTCCGACGCGGGTTGCCACGCGTCCCTGGTCGACGCATGCCGGCTGACCCGCGCGCGGGTGCAGATCGCCCCGCACGCCGACGTCGACTTCGTGCGGACGGCCCTCGCCACCCGCACCGAGCGGCGCGCCCTCGTGCTCACCGACTCCGTGTTCAGCGCCGACGGAGACCTCGCGCCGCTGCCGGAACTGCATGCGGCGTGCCGCGCGCACGGCGCACTGCTGCTCGTCGACGAGGCCCACGGGGTCGGAGTCCGCGGTGAGGGGGGCCGCGGACTCGTCCACGAGGCGGGTCTCGCCGGCGAACCCGACGTCGTGGTCACCGCCACGCTGTCGAAGTCCCTGGCCTCGCAGGGCGGCGTGGTCCTCGCCGATACCCGCGTGCGGGCCCACCTGATCGACGCCGCCCGCACCTTCATCTTCGACACCGGTCTCGCGCCCGCGGCCGTCGGCGCCGCCCGCGGTGCGCTGCGCGTGCTGCGCGACGAGCCGCAACGGGCCACCGCCGTGCTCGAACGGGCCGCCGACCTGGCCCGGATCACCGGCGTCGCCGCCCCCACGTCGGCGGTGGTGTCGGTGATCCTCGGTGACCCGCAGGTCGCGTTCGACGCCGCCCAGGCGTGCCGCAGCCGGGGCGTCCACGTCGGCTGCTTCCGGCCGCCGTCCGTCCCCGAGGGCACGTCCCGGCTGCGGCTGACCGCGCGCGCGAATCTCGGCGCCGACGAGCTCGCCCGCATCGAAAGCGTCCTCACCGACGTGCTGGCCGGGGTGCGGGCATGACCGTCCTGTGTGTGACCGGCACCTCCACCGAGGTGGGCAAGACCGTCGTCACGGCCGCCTACGCCGCCGTGGCCGCCGCGGCGGGCCTGCGGGTCGCCGTGTGCAAACCGGCGCAGACCGGCGTCGCCGACGACGCACCCGGCGACCTCGCCGAGATCGCCCGGCTCACCGGGCACCGGGTCCACACCGTCGAACTGGCCCGCTACCCGGAGCCGCTCGCACCGGACACCGCGGCGCGGCGCAGCGGGCGGCCGCCGCTGCACCTGCCCGACGTCGTCACCGCCGTGCGGGCACTCGCGGACGCGTACGACCTGGTGCTCGTCGAGGGGGCCGGCGGGCTGCTCGTCCGGCTGGGAGCGGACGGGTTCACCCTCCTCGACGTCGCCGCCGCGCTGAGCGCCCCGACCGTGGTGGTGGCGGCCCCCGCCCTGGGCACCCTGAACCACAGCGCGCTGACCGTCGCCGCGCTGCAGGCCGGCGGCGTCGGGTGCGCGGGCGTGGTGATCGGCGCGTGGCCGGAGCAGCCCGGTCTGGCCGAGCGGTGCAATCTGCAGGACCTGCCCGAGGTGACCGGCGTGCCCGTCGTCGGGCGTATCCCGGCGGGCAGTGGCGCCCTCGACGCCGTGGCCTTCGGCGAGCAGGCCGCACGCTGGCTGCCGGCCGACCGGACCGGGCTGCCGATGCGATCCTGACGCCCGTCGCGGCCCCCGGTCGGCGCCCCGGCACGTTTCCTGCAGGTGAACGAATGTGCGAAGACGGCGAGTTCGGGTAGGGTGTCCGATGCGGTTGAGACACCAGCCGTAGTGCCTGTGAGGTACGCGTTCCGACTACGCGTCCCTACGTCAGTGCTACGCAGTGCTCGTCGCGTTGGGTGTCGACTGCTGTGTTTCACCGACCGAGGCAGGACCGGAAGTCGGTGTAGGAGACAGCGCAGGCGATGACGGTGCTCGATCACCAGCAGTGGGAGACTGCCCGCATGCGGGCCGTTTCCCGCTACAACATTCTCGACACCCCGGCCGACGGCACGTTCGACCGGATCGCCCGACTGGCTGCGTCCTGGTTCGGCACCCCGATCGCCACGGTGACGATCGTCGACGAGGACCGCATCTGGTTCAAGGCCGCCCACGGCCTCGAGGGGGTGCGGCAGATCGACCGCGACCCGGGCCTGTGCGCCTCCGCGAT
Source organism: Rhodococcus sp. YH1 (assembly GCF_009939605.1). NCBI lineage: Bacteria > Bacillati > Actinomycetota > Actinomycetes > Mycobacteriales > Nocardiaceae > Rhodococcus > Rhodococcus sp. YH1. The sequence continues at coordinate 52,923 of NZ_WVTE01000109.1, forward strand.
TCTCTGCGACCGTCCCTATGTGGTGGCCGATGCCCGGACCGACCCGCGGACCGCGCAGAATCCCCTCGTCCACGGCGAGCTGGGGGTGCGGTTCTACGCCGCCGCCCCCATCACCACCGCGGACGGCTACCGGCTCGGCACGGTCAACGTCCTCGACACCCGGCCCCGGGAGGTCTCCGCCGCGGACCTGTCCGTCCTCGAGGACCTCGCGTCGGTGGTGATGGATCAGCTGGAGCTGCGGTTGTCGGCGCTGGCCACCGTCCGGGCCGAACGGGACCTGCGGCTGCAGGCCGAGCGCGACCGGCACGTGCTCGCCGAACTCGCCACGACCCTGCAGCGGACCCTGCTGCCGCCGTCGCTGCCGGCCATCGAGGGCATCGAGCTCGCGTGCCACTACCATGCGGCGTCCTCCCAGCAGGTCGGCGGCGACTTCTACGACGTGTTCCACCTCGGTGACGACCGGTGGGCGTTCTTCCTCGGGGATGTCGAGGGGCACGGGCCCGTCGCGGCCTCGGTCACCTCGCTGATCAGGTACACGCTGCGGGCGGCCGCCGTGCGATTCTCCGACCCGCGGCTGGCGCTGGCCGAACTCAACACCGTCCTGCTGCTCGACCCGCAGCAGCACCGGTTCTGCACCGTGCTGCTCGGGATCATCGAACCGAACCTCGAGGGTCGCGAGGGCGCCCGGGTGACCCTCGCCACCGGCGGGCATCCGCCCGCGCTGCTGCTGCGGCGCTCGGGGGCGGTGTGCGCTGCGGTCGGCGTGCGCGGCATGCTGGTGGGCGCGCTGCCCGAGGCCCGCTTCGGAGCGTGCACCGTCGACCTCGAGCCGGGAGAGACGCTGCTGCTCTACACCGACGGACTCACCGAGGCCCGCCCCGACGGGCGGGAGATCTTCGGGGAGGAGAACGTCGTCGCATTCCTCTCCGCGCGAGTGCCGGACGCCACCCCGATCCGCCTCGTCGCCGAGCTTTCCGAACTGATTCCCAGCCTGCGGGCGCAGGACGACATCGCCCTGCTCGCCGTGGGTGTACCCCGTTGACTTCCGATCCCCGGATCGGACCCGCTATCGCACAGGAGGACAGAGTCTTGCATGATGGACAGATGAACGAAGCGACTTCCGAACAGCCGATCATGGCCGTATCCCAGACGTGGAGCGGCGACATCGCGGTGCTGTCGGTGGCCGGTGACGTGGATCTGGTCAGCGCCCCGCAGCTCGAGGAGGAAGCCGTCGCCACCCTGGGTAACGACAAGTGCCGGGGTCTGATCGTGGACCTGGGTGCCGTCAACTTCCTTGCCTCGGTGGGCATCGCCGTGCTGGTGGACCTGTCGAAGAAGACCGCCGGCACGATCCCCTACGCCGTCGTCGCGCAGGGCTCGGCCACCGCGCGGCCCCTGTCGCTGCTCGGGCTCGACGAGGTGTTCCCGATCCACAGCCGCCTCGACGAGGCGCTGGCCGCCCTGCAGGCCGACAAGGCCGGCACGGAGGCATGAGCCGACAAGGCCGGCAGGGAGGCATGCGCCGGGCGGAGACCTGGCACGCCGGACACGAACCGGTCGGGGACCTGTCGACGACGAGGGAACGAGGATGCAGACGCGAGGCGTAGCACCAGCCTTTCTGACGACCGGACTGTACTACCGCGGCGTACGCGCCGAGGCCTCGCAGGTGACGATGCTGCGGCAGGCTCTCGATCGGTGGCTCAGCGGCCTGCGGCTCGCCGAGGTCGGCGGCCAGGATGTGCTGCTGGCCAGTTACGAGGCGCTCGCGAACGCGGTGGAGCACGCTTACGCCGACGGTGACGGCACGGTCGACCTCGAGGCGAAGTACTCGCCTCAGGACCGGTGCGTCGAGATCGTCGTCACCGATCGCGGGCACTGGCGGGAATCGGCCGTGCCGACCGCCGGGAGCTCGCGCGGGCACGGCCTGACGCTGATCCGGAACCTGGCCGCGGACACCGACCTGGCCGTCAATTCCGACGGCACCGTGGTGGCGATGCGCTGGCACCTGCCGCAGGAGGCCTCGGCCTTCTCGGGTTGATCCGGGCCGCCGGGGCGGCGTCTCCTGCTCGCCCGACGGCTGGTCGACCGAACGACTCCGGCCCCGGCGCACGACGCGCCGGGGCCGGAGTCGATTTCGTGGACGGAGTCAGGCCGGTTGCGGGTCCCGGCGGGCCCCGGCGTCACCGTTCAGGGCGAACACCGAGGTGCACACGGTCCCGGCGGGCACCGTGACGTCCCCGCGGGACCGGGTCACGGTGTCGCCGAGCAGGTCGTGTTCGACGAGTGCCTCGAGGATCCGTTCGGGGGCGTCGTGCACGCAGACGCAGGGGATGCCGGCGGCGCGCACGGACTGCATCGTCATCGCCTCGGCGGGAGAGCAGGCGCCGTCGAGCACCTCCTCGGTGACGATCGCGCACACCACCCGGCCCGGGGCGAAGGTGTCGGTGAAACCGAGTCCGTGGTGACGCGCCCACGTCCGCAGCTCGGCACCGCGGGCGCCGTCGAGCACCCGGGAGCAGTCACCGACGATCAGCAGTTCGCCGGCCGGTACCCCTTCGATCGATCCTGAACTCATCTGATCCCCTGCTTTCCACATCGACGTCGTCGACCTCATGCGCGCCCGGTGCTCGCCGACCGCTCGTCGGTGCGTGGTTCGGCGAACATCGCCTCGATGCGGCGCTTGATCTCCTCGGTACTCATGGCCGAGCCGGCCGAGGCCGTGGCGCGACGGGAAGCGGCGGAGGCGAACAAGGTGGTCTGCATGACGGTTTCGGTCCTTACTCTCTTCAGCGCGAGCTGTTTTCACACTGGCACCAAAGCTTTCCCGGATGCGGGATTTTCGAAACCTGTAGCAGAGATTTCACATTTCCTGGACTGAAATGTCCGGATCCGGGGCGGATAGGCCGCCCGGCGGGGCGTTTACGCGCCGATCGCCGGATTCGCATGTGTTGCCGCGCGAATGTCGTACTGTGATAGCTGTCACATCGAGTCGGCAGGTGTCGACGTGCCGACCGCCCTCTCGGAGGTACGAATGTCCACCACCGAAATGCAGGAACTGCACCGCACCATCGGTCACCTTCGGCACTGCCTGACCTCGCTCCGGTCGAGGTACGGCGACGCCGCTGCGGTGCGCCGCCTGATCAACGACGTGGACCGGCTCGACATCGACGCGCAGGATCTGGCGGCTTCGCCGCCGCGCGAGACGTCCCGGCCGGCCGGCGAGCGGATTCCGATCCCCGACACCCCGTACGACGAGATCTTCCGCGGCGTCGACTGTGACGACGAGGGGCTCGGCGGCCTGCACGGCTCGCGGTGAGCGTCCCCGCGGCAGGCGCCGGCGTCCGGTCCTCGACGCGGGCCCGGATCGCGGCGCGCACGCTACGCACCGACCGGTGGTGGCAACCGCCCGTGCTCACCACGCTCGGGCTGGCCGTCTTCGTCGTCTACGCGACGATTCGGTCCTTCGTGCGCACCGCGTACTGGGTGGAGGAGTACCACTACCTCACGCCGTTCTACTCGCCGTGTGTCAGCGCGTCGTGCGTGCCCGGCGCCCGGCACTTCGGGACGTGGGTGGGCGAGCTGCCCATGTGGATCCCCCTGGCGTTCCTGTCGCTGCCGTTCCTGCTCGGATTCCGGCTGACGTGCTACTACTACCGCAAGGCCTACTATCGCTCGATCTGGCTGGCGCCGCCGGCCTGCGCCGTCGCCGAGCCGCACGCCCGGTACACGGGGGAGACGCGGCTGCCGCTGCTGATCCAGAACTCGCACCGCTACTTCTTCTACGTCGCGCTCGTCATCTCGGCGATCAACACCTACGACGCGATCGTCGCGTTCCACGGTTCCGGCGGCGGGTTCGGCTTCGGCCTCGGCAACCTCATCCTGGTGGGGAACGTGCTGCTCCTGTGGGCGTACACCGTCTCGTGCCACTCGTGCCGGCACGTCACCGGCGGCCGGCTCAAGCACTTCTCGAAACACCCGCTGCGTTACCGGATCTGGACGGCGGTTTCCCGGCTCAACACCCGGCACATGCAACTGGCGTGGACCACGCTGGGCACCCTGATGATCACGGATTTCTACATCATGCTCGTGGCGAGCGGCACCATCTCGGACCTGCGGTTCGTCGGCTGAGCCACGACGACGGCCCGGGCGCCGGCCCCGGGCCGACTCGGCAGCGAAGGAGGACTGGATGGCGGACGTCGAACGGCACAGCTACGACGTGGTGGTCATCGGCGCGGGCGGGGCGGGGCTGCGCGCCGTCATCGAGGCGCGTCAACGCGGACTGCGGGTCGCGGTCGTGTGCAAGTCGCTGTTCGGCAAGGCGCACACCGTCATGGCGGAGGGCGGTTGCGCCGCCGCGATGGGCAACGCCAACCCGCACGACTCGTGGCAGGTGCACTTCCAGGACACCATGCGAGGAGGCAAGTTCCTCAACAACTGGCGCATGGCCGAACTGCACGCCCGCGAGGCGCCCGACCGGGTGTGGGAACTCGAGACCTACGGTGCGTTGTTCGACCGCACCCCCGACGGCCGGATCAGCCAGCGCAACTTCGGCGGTCACACCTATCCGCGGCTGGCGCACGTCGGTGACCGCACCGGCCTCGAGCTGATCCGCACGATGCAGCAGAAGATCGTGTCCCTGCAGCAGGAGGACCACGCCGCCACGGGCGACTACGACGCCCGGGTGCGGGTGTTCGCCGAATGCACCGTCACCGAACTGCTGAAGGACGCCGAGGGCCGCATCGCCGGTGCGTTCGGGTACTGGCGCGAGTCCGGCCGGTTCGTGCTGTTCGAGGCGCCCGCCGTCGTCGTGGCCACCGGCGGGATCGGCAAGTCCTGGAAGGTGACGTCGAACTCGTGGGAGTACACCGGCGACGGTCACGCTCTCGCGCTGCGGGCCGGGGCCGCCCTGATCAACATGGAGTTCGTCCAGTTCCACCCCACCGGGATGGTGTGGCCGCCGAGCGTCAAGGGCATCCTCGTCACCGAGGGGGTGCGCGGCGACGGCGGGGTCCTGAAGAACTCCGAGAACGAGCGGTTCATGTTCTCGTACATCCCACCGGTGTTCAAAGGCCAGTACGCGGAGACGGAGGAGGAGGCCGACCGCTGGTACACCGACCAGGAGAACAACCGCCGCACCCCGGACCTGTTGCCGCGCGACGAGGTCGCCCGCGCCATCAATTCCGAGGTCAAGGCCGGTCGCGGGACCCCGCACGGCGGGGTGTTCCTCGACATCGCCTCGCGCATGCCCGCCGAGGAGATCGTCCGGCGGCTGCCGTCGATGCACCACCAGTTCAAGGAGCTCGCCGACGTCGACATCACCGCGGAGGCGATGGAGGTCGGCCCCACCTGCCACTACGTGATGGGCGGCATCGAGGTCGATCCGGAAACCGGTGCCGCGTCCGTGCCCGGACTGTTCGCCGCCGGCGAGTGCTCGGGCGGCATGCACGGGTCGAACCGGCTCGGCGGCAACTCCCTGTCGGATCTGTTGGTGTTCGGCCGGCGCGCCGGCCTCGGCGCCGCCGACTACGTGCAGGGCCTCGGGCACCGCCCGCGCGTCGCCGAGGCGGACGTCACGGCCGCGGCGCGCACGGCGCTGGCCCCGTTCGATCCCGCCGAGCCCGCGACGGCGGAGAACCCCTACACCCTGCACACCGGGCTGCAACAGTCCATGCAGGACCTGGTGGGCATCATCCGGCGCGCCGACGAGATCGCCCGTGCCCTCGACGTCCTCGGCGCGTTGCGGGCGCGGATCCGGAACGTCGCCGTGGAGGGGCATCGGCAGTTCAATCCCGGCTGGCACCTCGCCCTGGACCTGCGCAACATGCTGCTCGTGAGCGAGTGCGTGGCCCGGGCGGCGTTGCTGCGCACCGAGAGCCGCGGCGGGCACACGCGCGACGATCATCCGTCGATGGACCCGAACTGGCGCCGGACGCTGCTCGTGTGCCGCACGGACGGTGGTGACGAGTCGATCCCGGATGTCACGGTGGCACCCGAACAGCAGGTGCCCATGCGACCGGACCTGTTGGCGCTGTTCGATTTCGAGGAACTCGCCAAGTACTACACCGACGACGAACTCGCGGAACATCCGGGACGGAGGCCGTAGCCATGGGGTACCGGGCGGCATTCAAGATCTGGCGCGGCGACGGCGGTGGCGGTGAACTGCGTGACTACACCGTCGAGGTCAACGAGGGCGAGGTCGTCCTCGACATCGTCCACCGGCTGCAGGCGACCCAGGCTCCCGACCTGGCGGTGCGGTGGAACTGCAAGGCCGGCAAGTGCGGGTCCTGCTCGGCGGAGATCAACGGCCGTCCGCGGCTGCTGTGCATGACCCGGATGTCGGTCTTCGCCGAGGACGAGGTGGTCACCGTGACCCCGCTGCGCACGTTCCCGGTGGTCCGCGATCTGGTCACCGACGTGTCCTTCAACTACGAGAAGGCCCGGGAGATCCCGGCGTTCGCGCCCCCGCCCGACCTGGCGCCGGGGGAGTACCGGATGCAGCAGATCGACGTGCAGCGGTCGCAGGAGTTCCGCAAGTGCATCGAGTGCTTCCTGTGCCAGAACGTCTGCCACGTGGTGCGCGACCACGAGGAGAACAAGGAGGCGTTCGCCGGTCCCCGGTACCTGATGCGGATCGCCGAACTCGAGATGCACCCGCTCGACGTGGCCGACCGGCGCACCGCCGCGCAGGAGGAGCACGGACTCGGGCTGTGCAACATCACCAAGTGCTGCACCGAGGTGTGCCCGGAGAACATCCACATCACCGACAACGCGCTGATCCCGATGAAGGAACGCGTCGTCGACCGTCGGTACGACCCGATCGTCTGGCTCGGCAACAAGCTGTTCCGGCGCTGACCCCACCCGCTCGGCCCACCGGTAGCAGGCCACCGCGCAGCCGACCCCCGTCCGTCCTGGTGGCCGAATGTCACATGCATTCAGGTGGGTTGCACCGGTGTGACATTCGGCCGCGACGCAGCGGGATCGCCCTCGCGCAGGCGGCTGCGGATGCCGTCGACGAACAGGGTCAGGCCGAAGTCGAACCGCACGGACGGATCCCCGTCGAGCAGGTCGTCGTCCGAGCCGGCCGCGGTCTCGGTGGACACGTCGGGGGAGACGGGCTTGCGGGTCAGCGCCCCGAGTTCGGCGAGCTGCAGACGGGACTGCTCGTCGACGGTGTGGCCGAGGACGTAGTGCAGCAGCGCGTACCCGGCGAGTTCGGCGTGGGCGCGGGACAACCGCGCCCGCAGGCCCGCCGCGACGAACGCCTCCCGCACGCGCGACGTGGTCAGGCGCGACGCGTAGGTCGCGGCGACGAGTTCCGCGCCGTCGCGGTGGGCGAGCAGTGCGGCGCGGAAGCGGTGCGCGAGTTCGGTGAGTGCGCCGTCCCAGGCGGGGGCGGTGGACGGGGCGTCGACGCCGTCGAGGATGCGGTCGGCCATCGCGCCGAGCAGGGTCTGCTTGTTGGGGAAGTGCCAGTACAGGGCCCCGGGCTGGACGCCGAGCGACGTGGCGAGCTTGCGCATCGTCAGGTCGCCGAGACCGTACTCGTCGAGGATCGCCATCGCGCCGTCGAGGACGTCGCCGCGTCGCAACTGCACCGTTCGCTCCCGTCGTACCTGGTTCCCGACCATCCGTCGCGTTGACAGTAGACCACCGCCACCCTAGCCTGAACAGCGTTCAAGTGAACGGTGTTCAAGTTCGCCGTGACCCGCACCCTCCAGGAGACCACCGTGACCCAGGCCCCCGCCCGTGCCGACATCCTCACCCTCGCCCGCGAACAGGTGCTGGGGCGTGGCGAGGGACTCGACCGTGAGCAGGTCCTCCAGGTGCTGCGGCTGCCCGACGAGCGACTCGAGGATCTTCTCGGCCTCGCCCACGAGGTCCGCATGACCTGGTGCGGCCCCGAGGTCGAGGTCGAGGGCATCATCAGTCTCAAGACCGGCGGCTGCCCCGAGGACTGCCACTTCTGCTCCCAGTCGGGGCTGTTCGCCTCCCCTGTCCGCTCGGCATGGCTCGACATCCCCAGCCTCGTCGAGGCCGCCAAGCAGACCGCCAAGACCGGTGCCACCGAGTTCTGCATCGTCGCCGCCGTCCGGGGGCCCGACGCGCGGCTCATGGCCCAGGTCGCCGCCGGGGTCGAAGCGATCCGCAACGAGGTCGACATCCAGGTGGCCTGCTCGCTCGGCATGCTCACCCAGGAGCAGGTCGACCAGCTCGCCGCGATGGGAGTGCACCGCTACAACCACAACCTCGAGACCGCCCGCTCCTTCTTCCCGCAGGTCGTCACCACCCACAGCTGGGAGGAGCGGTGGGAGACCCTGCGGATGGTCCGCGAGGCCGGCATGGAGGTGTGCTGCGGCGGCATCCTCGGCATGGGGGAGACCCTCGAACAGCGTGCCGAATTCGCCGCCGACCTGGCCGCGCTCGAGCCCGACGAGGTGCCGCTGAACTTCCTCAACCCGCGCCCGGGCACCCCGTTCGGGGATCTGGAGGTCCTGCCGGCGGCGGAGGCGCTCAAGGCCGTTGCCGCGTTCCGGCTCGCGTTGCCGCGCACGATCCTGCGCTTCGCCGGCGGCCGCGAGATCACCCTCGGCGACCTCGGCGCCAAGCAGGGCATCCTCGGCGGCATCAATGCCGTCATCGTCGGCAACTACCTCACCACCCTCGGCCGGCCGGCCGAGTCCGACATCGACCTGCTCGGCGAGCTGAAGATGCCGATCAAGGCGCTCGGCGAGACCCTCTAGGAGGCCGGCGTGTTCAACCCGTTCACCGGCCGGCCCGTCGACGAGAACGCCCCGGTCCCGGCCGCGGCCCGGCTCGGTCTCGAGCCGCCCCGGTTCTGCGAGCAGTGCGGGCGCCGGATGATCGTGCAGGTCGCCCCCGACGGCTGGTGGGCCCGGTGCTCCCGGCACGGGACGCTCGACTCGAGCCTGACGGAACGTCGCTGAGCGTGGCCGCGCCCGCCGACCGTGGCGGGTGCGGCCGGGGAGCGACCGCCGCGCCCGGGGCCCGCGCGGACAGGCGGCCGGAGATGCGACACAATCAGCGCGACGTCCCCTCCGGAAGGATCAACGTGTCGGTGCAGTCCGTGCGGCGCAAGAAGATCGCCATCGCCTGTCAGGGTGGAGGTACGCACGTCGCCTTCACCTGGGGTGCGCTCACCTCGATCCTGCGGGCCAAGCAGCGATGGGACGCCGACGGCGGCACCTCCTTCGATCTGGTCTCGCTCAGCGGCACGTCCGCCGGCGCGTTGTGCGCGCTTGCGACCTGGTACGGCCTGGCCCCCAACGGATCCGACCCGGACTGCGGCACCGTCGACAAGGCCGTCGAACGACTCGACCACCTGTGGACCGTGTTCGCGGCGACCAACCCCGCCGAGACGCTGCACAACCTGGCCGGGCAGGTGCTGCTGCGCTGGAAGGCCGCGGGCGTGGCCCTCCCCGAATCGAGTCCGTACGCCGCGGCGGGCCGCCTCGGGCTGCTCGGCCTGGGATCGGTGGGTGCCCGCCCGGAGTACCTCGGATTCCAGGGCCTGCTCGCCTCGCTCTGCCCGGACTTCGACTCGGTCGATTGGAAGCTCCTCGCCCAGAACAATGTCCGGGTCATCGCCGGCGCGATCGAGGTGCTCAGCGGCAACTTCGAGACCTTCGACTCGGACAAGACCCTGGAGGAACTGGGGCTCAAGCCCCCGCCGGAGCGCGACCAGTACGGCGCGACGCGGTGGCGGATGCGCCGCGCCCTGTCGCTCGACGGGGTGGCGGCGTCGGGCACGCTGCCCGAGCTGCTGCCCGCACAACCGATCGAGAATCTCGAGTTCCCCACTGCGGACGAAGGCACCACCGTCCGGCGCACCGGCTACTACTGGGACGGCCTGTATTCGCAGAACCCGCCGGTGCGGGACCTGCTGGACACCGAGACCTGCGACGACAAGCCCGACGAGATCTGGGTGGTGCGGATCAACCCGCAGGAGTACTCGCCGACCTCGTTGCGCGTCGGTCTCGAGGAGATCCGCGACCGGGAGAACGATCTGGCCGGCAACCTGTCGCTGAACCAGGAACTCGACCACATCCTCACCGTCAACCGGTGGATCGATAAGTACGGCAACGACGCCCCGCCCCTGACGGACCGCAAGACCGTCGTGGTCCGCACGATCAAGATGAGCCGGGACTCGGCGTGGACGCTGGACCACGCCTCGAAGCTCGACCGGAGTCCGCGGCACCTGGCGGCGTTGCGGGCCGAGGGCACGGAACTCACCGAGCGGTGGCTGGCCGACTGGCGCGCGGCCGGCGACGGCTTCCCCCGATACCCGGCCGACGCCCGGTATACGTAAGGCCGGCATGTGCCGGACCTCGCTGTAGGTTCTCGCGGAACTTGTCATCTCTGGGCGGCCGGTCGGTGCCACAGCGGTGTGAACCAGGCGCTGCCGGAGTGCTGTGATCCTGCCTGCGCGGATCCTGCCTGCCCGCCTGTGGTGGCGTCACGTTCAGGACACGCCGCGCCCCGGTTCGTCCGGCGAAATCGCGTGTGCTGCTTCTAGGCTGTGCGTGCGTGTCGGAGGTCACGCCACTTCCCACCCTCCAGGAACGAGGTCGTCACGATGGTCCACCGCTTCTCCGGCAACCGATTCCGTCCGAATGTCGTCCGGGGCACCGCGCTCACCGCAGCCGTGGCGCTGAGCGTGCTCGTCGGCCCGGGCGCCGCCACCGCCGCCGTCGACAACGCCCGCGTGCTGCCCCTCGCGGACGGCAACGCGATCGAGGTGTTGCAGGCCGACACCTCCATCCAGGGCGTTCTCCCGCTCGACAGCTCCCCGCTCAGTGTCGAGTTCTTCCACGACGGTTCCGCCACCGTGAACATCACCGGGCCCGGTGCCGCCGACTACACCGGCACCAAGCTCACCCTCGGATATCAGATCGGCTACCCGGTCGCGGTGCCCGGTGCGGTGGTGCACATCTTCACCCCCAGCCTGGACTGGGAGGTCGGCAACGAGGTGGGCGTCAACGTCGAACTGGCACCCGAATTCGCGCTGGGCCTCGACGCGAGCACCGGCGCGACGATCGGCGGCTCGATCATTCCCGAGCAGGAGATCGAGGTCGAACTCGCCCCCGGCGGCATCACCGAGGTCGCCATCGTCGAGGATCACGAGTTCGACGGGGATTCGGTCACCGTCCGGATCGCCGGCGTGCACGGCTCGGTCTCCGGTGCCGTCGGGCCGGTGACGGTCCGGCCGTTCGCCCGCGCGATCACCGCCAACAACGACACCGTGGTCACCTACGGCGTCCCGCAGCGCCTCAACTGACGGACTCCGTCGGTGGTGGCCCTGGATCCCAGCGGGTCACCACCGACGGAGACGGAGGCGATGCTCATCGGCGTGTGACCGAGCGTTGACGTCGAGCTTCTACCGTGCACTGCCGTGGCGATGACGCTGATCGACGACACCTACCGGATTCTCGATGTCGCCCCTGAGGGGGACGCGGTCCGCATCCGCCCGGACGACTCTCAGGCCTTCGAGCGGGCCCACTTGCGGGCACCCGCTGCCGGCCGACGCCGCCGTCTGCCGCCGGAGCCCCCAACGGCCGGCGACGGCGCCGAACATCTCGGTGAACGCGAGGCGCGCGCCTGCGATTCTTCGCCGAGCCCCCGAACCGGCTCGGCCGGCTCGCCGCAGCCCTGTGCCACCGCGACGAGCGGCTCCGCGGATTCGGCGCGTTTGCCGGCACCGACCTCCTCGAGGTAGCTCACTACGCGCTCGCCGCCACCGTCCACTCGGCTGGGCCGTCCTGCAGTTGCCGATACCGAAGCAGAGAACCACACCAACCGTCAGCCCGGCGGGCGCAGGGCGGCGAACTCATCGGTGACGCGCAGTCGCGACTCGGTGAAGCGGAACAGTGCCGGGGGACGGCCGCCGGCACGCCCCGGCGGGGCGGTGGTGCCGGTGGGGGTCAGGACGTCGCGGCGCTTGAGCACGCGCTGCAGGTTTGTGGCATCCACCTGGTATCCGAGTGCCGCGCAATAGATCTCACGTAGCGTGGACATGGCGAACTCGGCGGGGGCCAGCCCGAAGGCGATGTTGGTGTACGAGAGCTTGGCGGCCAGGCGGGTGCGTGCGTTCTCGACCATGACCCCGTGGTCGAAGGACATCGCCGGCAGGTCCGACACGGGATGCCAGGCGGTGTCCTCGGGCAGGTGGGGATCGGAGGTGATCGGCACCAGCCCGAGGTAGGTCGAGGCGATCGTGCGCGGTCCCGGCACCCGGTGCGGATCGGAGAACACCGAGAGCTGCTCGAGGTGCGCCACCTCGCGCACGTCGACCTTCTCGGCGAGCTGGCGACGGGCGGAGGTGGTGAGGTCCTCGTCGTCGCGGAGGCGGCCGCCGGGCAGCGACCAGGTGCCCGCCTCCGGGTCGAGGGCGCGCTGCCACAACAGCACCCCGAGCTCGGTCTTCGTGCCGCCCTGGGTGTCCGGAAATCGGCGAACCTGGAACACGACGATGAGCACTTCGTGAAGGGTGCTACCATGTGTCATGTTTTCGATCCTAAGTCGAAAACCCCCGAATACGGAAATCCGGGCAAAGCCCGCCCGGTGCACGGCGAAGGAGCAGGCCATGACCACTACGACGTGGGCGGGCGCGCACACCCCGATCCAGGACGGACCCGGCGGCTACACCGGCGTCGAGGCGACCCCGGAGTGGGCCGAGGAGATCCGGCGACTGGCGCGCGAACGCAACGCCACGCTGCTGGCGCACAACTACCAGCTGCCCGCCATCCAGGACGTCGCCGATCACGTCGGCGACTCCCTCGCCCTCTCGCGCATCGCCGCCGAGGCCGAGGAGGACACCATCGTCTTCTGCGGCGTGCACTTCATGGCGGAGACCGCGAAGATCCTCAGCCCCGCCAAGACGGTCCTCATCCCGGACGAGCGGGCCGGGTGCTCGCTCGCCGACTCGATCACCGCCGACCAGCTGCGCGAATGGAAGGCCGACCACCCCGACGCGGTCGTCGTCTCGTACGTCAACACCACCGCCGAGGTCAAGGGCCTGACCGACATCTGCTGCACCTCCTCGAACGCGGTCGACGTCGTCGCCTCCATCGACCCCGACCGCGAGGTGCTGTTCCTGCCCGACCAGTTCCTCGGCGCCCACGTCAAGCGCGTGACCGGCCGGCAGAACATGCACATCTGGGCGGGCGAGTGCCACGTGCACGCCGGGATCAACGGCGACGAGCTCGCCGCCAAGTCCAAGGCGCACCCCGACGCCGAGCTGTTCGTCCACCCCGAGTGCGGCTGCGCCACCTCCGCGCTGTACCTCGCCGGTGAGGGCTTCGTCGCCGACGACAAGGTCAAGATCCTGTCCACCGGCGGCATGCTCGACGCGGCCCGCGCCACCGGCGCCAAGCAGGTCCTCGTCGCCACCGAGGTGGGGATGCTGCACCAGCTGCGCAAGGCGGCGCCCGGCGTGGACTTCCAGGCCGTCAACGACCGCGCGTCCTGCCCCTACATGAAGATGATCACTCCGGCCGCGCTGCTGCGCTGCCTGCAGGAGGGCAAGGACGAGGTCCACGTCGACCCGGCCGTCGCCGAGCGGGCCCGGCAGTCGGTGCAGCGGATGATCGCGATCGGCAACCCCGGCGGCGGGGAGTGACGATGTCCTCCGGCGTCGGCGCGGGTCGAGCGGAGCGGCGGGACACGATCCGCTGGGAAGCCCGCGCCGACCTCGTGGTGGTCGGGGGCGGCGTGGCCGGCCTCACCGCCGCCCGCGCCGCGTCCCGGCGCGGACTGCGGGTGCTGACCGTCAGCAAGGGCGGCCCCACCGACACCGCCACCCAGTACGCGCAGGGCGGCATCGCCGTCGTCGCCCCGGGGCCGGCGGATTCCGTCGACTCCCACGTCGCCGACACCTGCGCCGCCGGCGCCGGCCTGTGCGACGAGACGGCCGTGCGGTCCATCGTCTCCGGCGGGCAGGACGCCGTCGCGGCCCTCACCGACCTGGGAGCCGTGTTCGACCGCGGCCGTGACGGCGGCATCGCCCGCACCCGCGAGGGCGGCCACAGCACCCGCCGCATCATCCACGCCGGCGGCGACGCCACCGGTGCCGAGATCCAGCGTGCCCTGGGCGCGGCCGGACTGCCGGTGCTCTTCGGTGCCGCCGCCGCCCGCGTCCTCATCGACACGCGCGGCGTCACCGGCCTGCTCGTCCTCGACGACCGGGGCCTCGGTGTCGTCCACACCCCGGCCGTGCTGCTGGCCACCGGCGGCCTCGGGCAGCTGTACGCGTGCAGCACCAACCCGCCCGGCGCCACCGCCGACGGTATCGCGCTGGCCCTGCACGCCGGTGCCGCCGTCGCCGACCTCGAGTTCGTCCAGTTCCACCCGACCGTGCTGTTCGCGGCCGGATCCGTCGGCCGCCGCCCGCTCGTCAGCGAGGCCGTGCGCGGCGAGGGTGCCCGACTCGTGGACAGTGCCGGCCGCCCGGTCACCGCCGGGGTGCACCCCCTCGGCGACCTCGCGCCGCGCGACGTCGTCTCCCGTGCCATCGCCACCCGGCTCGCCGAGCTCGGCGACGACCACGTCCTGCTCGACGCCCGGCACCTGGACGGGTTCGCGCGGCGCTTCCCGACCGTCACCGCCTCCCTGGCGCAGGTGGGCCTGGACCCGGCCCGCGACCTGATTCCCGTCGCTCCGGCCGCGCACTACTCGTGCGGCGGGGTCGTCACCGACGTGTGCGGCCGCACCGGTGTACCCGGGCTGTACGCGGCGGGCGAGGTCGCCCGCACCGGCCTGCACGGCGGCAACCGGCTCGCCTCCAACAGCCTGCTCGAGGGCCTCGTCGTCGGCGAGCGCGCCGGTCTGGCCGCGGCCGAGGAGCGCGGGGGGCTGCGCGTCGAGACCGCCGACGCCGACCTGCCCGTCCGGCCCCGCGCGGACCGGGCGGCGTTGCAGCAGCTGATGACCCGGCACGCCTCCGTCGTCCGCGACGCCGCCGGGCTCGCCGTCGCCGGGGCGGGCCTCACCGCCGCCCCGACCGGCCGGTGCACCGACGCGGCGGCGCTCGAGGACGCCGCGCTCACCGTCGCGGCCCGGGCCCTGACCCTCGCGGCCGGCGCCCGCACCGAGAGCCGCGGGTGCCACACCCGCGACGACCATCCCGAATCCGACCCCGCGCAGCGTCGCAGCCTCGAGACGCGTCTCGACGCCGACGGCGAGATCACGCTGCGCACACCACAACTCACAGGAGCACACTGAATGGCCAGCACCGAGCTGCCCGCCGGACTCGATCGGGACGAGACGCTCGCGCTGGTGCGCGTCGCCCTCGACGAGGACCTGCGCTACGGCCCGGATGTGACCACCGCCGCCACGGTGCCGGCCGACGCCGTGGCCACGGCGTCGGTGGTGCCGCGCAGCCCCGGCACCGTCGCCGGGATCGACATCGGTCTGCTGGTACTCGACGAGGTCCTCGGTGCCGGCGACTATGAGGTGCTCGACCGGGCCGTCGACGGGCATCGTGCCGCGGCGGGGGAGGCGGTGCTCACGGTGCAGGCCCCCACCCGGGGCCTGCTCACCGCCGAGCGCACCATGCTGAACCTGATGTGCCACCTGTCCGGGATCGCCACCGCCACCGCGCAGTGGGTCGACGCCGTCGCCGGCACCGACGCGAAGATCCGCGACAGCCGCAAGACGCTGCCGGGCCTGCGGGCGCTGCAGAAGTACGCGGTGCGGGTCGGCGGCGGTGTCAACCACCGGATGGGTCTCGGCGACGCCGCGCTGATCAAGGACAACCACGTCGTCGCCGCCGGTTCGGTGGTCGCGGCGCTGCGGGCCGTGCGGGCCCAGGCCCCCGACCTCGAGTGCGAGGTGGAGGTCGACAGCCTCGAGCAGTTCGACGAGGTGCTCGCCGAGAACGTCGAGCTGATCCTGCTCGACAATTTCCCGCTGTGGCAGACGCAGATCGCGGTCCAACGGCGCAACACGCACGCGCCGCAGACCCGCCTCGAGTCCTCCGGGGGCCTGACCCTCGACGTGGCCGCGGACTACGCCCGCACCGGGGTCGACTACCTCGCCGTCGGCGCGTTGACCCACTCGGTGACCGTCCTCGACCTCGGTCTCGACATGTGACGCCACGCCGGGGCCGCGCTTGGCACCGGCCGCATCGATCGCGTACAACTGGCTACGTATCCGCCGCCGTGAGGCACCTCACGGCGGCGGCGCGCGTCCGGCGGGTCACAGGGGGTCCGCCACTAACCAGTTCCCCGTCACCGGGGAACGGAGAGACCTCGCATGCGTTTGCCGATGTCCCCGATCGACTCGATGTTCCTGCTCGGCGAGTCGCGCGAGCATCCCATGCACGTCGGGGGACTGATCCTGCTGCAGCCGCCGCCGGGCGGCGACGCCCGTTCCCTGCGCGCGCTGTTCGACGCGGCCCTCGCCGGTGACGACGTCGCGCCCCTGTGGCGCCGGCGCGCGGTCCGTTCCCTCGCCACCCTGGGGATGTGGGCGTGGGAGGACGACCCGCACTTCGACCTCGAACACCACGTCCGTCGCGACGCCCTGCCACGCCCCGGGGGCATCGCCGAACTGCGCGCCCTGGTGTCGCGGCTGCACAGCACCCTCCTCGACCGCAGCCGGCCGCTGTGGGAGATGCACCTGATCGAGGGCCTCGCCGACGGGCGGTACGCGATCTACACGAAGATCCACCACGCTCTCGCCGACGGTGTCGGCGCGATGCGGCTGCTGCACCGGGCCCTGAGCACCGACGCGGACCGCACCGACATGCCGGCGCCCTGGGCGCGCTTCCCGTCCGCCGACCCGCCGCACTCCGCGGTCGGGACCGCGCTCGACCTGCCGAGCATGACCGTGCGGGCCGTGCGCGGCGTCGTCGACGAGGCCGCCGGGATGGTGCCCGCGCTGGTGGGGACCGTGGACCGGGCCCTGCGGGGCCGCGGCGGCGCGGTGTCGCTCACGGCGCCGCGCACGATGCTCAACGTGTCCATCGCCGGTGGCCGCCGCTTCGCCGCGCACGACTGGTCGCTGACGCGGCTGCGGCGCGTCGCCGAGGCCGCCGGCGCCACCGTCAACGATGTCGTCCTCGCGATGTCCGCGGGAGCGCTGCGCGCCTATCTGCTCGACCACGAGGCCCTGCCCGACGATCCGCTCGTCGCGATGGTGCCGGTGTCGCTGCGTCGCGGGAAGACCACCGAGGGCGGCAACGACGTGGGCGTGCTGATGTGCCCGCTCGCCACCCACGTCGACGATTCGGCGGCCCGCCTGGCCGCCATCCGGGACGCGATGGTCGACGGCAAGGAGTCCATGCGGGGCCGGTCCCAGACCGCGCTGCTGGCCACGAGCGCTCTCGGCATGGCTCCGCTCGCGGTCGGGGTGCTCACCGGCAACCGGGCCGTGGTGCGGCCGCCGTTCAACGTGATCGTCTCCAACGTGCCGGGCCCGGTCGAGCCGCTGTACTGGAACGGCGCCCGCGTCGACGCCCTGTACCCGCTGTCGGTGCCGGTCGACGGGCAGGCCCTGAACATCACCTGCACCAGCACCGACGACCGGATCGCGTTCGGGCTCACCTCGTGCAGCCGCAGCGTCCCGCAGCTCGATCGCCTGATCGCGCACCTCGACGACGAGCTCGCCGCGCTCGAACGCACCGTCGGGGTGGCGGGCGCCGACGGCGATCGGTGAGGCTAGGCTCGCCGGCGTGACTTCCTTCGACGCCGCCGTCGTCGCGGCCGTGACCGGGCACATGAACGACGACCACGCCGACGACAACCTGCTCGTGGTCCGCGCGTTCGCGGAACCCACGGCGGGCGCCGCCCGCATGACCGGCGTGCACACCGAGTTCGGCGAGTGGGTCGTCGAGGTCGGCGGCATCGAGACGACGGTGCGGGTGCCGTGGCTCGAGCCCGTCTCCGACCGGGCGGGGATCCGCACCGCGGTGGTCGCCCTGTATCACGCCGCGTGCGAGCGGCTCGGGGTGGCGCCGCGGCCGCACTGACCGGCCGTTATGCCGCGGTGGCCGCGCGGCGCACGGTGGCCAGGAACGCGGCGGCCGTGAAGAACAGCCCGGAGAACACCCGGCCCGTGATGCGCTGCTGGCGCGGCGAGCGCATCAGCGTCAGCACCCGCGCCGCCAGGCCCGTGTAGCCGGTCATGACGATCATGTCGACGGTCACCATCGTCGCCGCGATGATCAGGTACTGCCGCAGCAGCGGGGCTGCGGGATCGAGGAACTGCGGCAGCACGGCAAGCATGAACACCACCGCCTTGGGGTTGCTCGCGTTGACCAGGAACCCGCGCGCCACCAGCGCCGGCGCCGAGCCGAGTCCCGGCGCCGCGCCGGGGTTGACCTCGGTGGGGCGAGTGCGCCACTGGCGCACCCCCAGGTACACGAGGTAGGCCACGCCGAACCACTTGATCACCGTGAATGCCGCCGCGGACCCGGCGAGGACCGCGCCGACGCCGGCGGCGACCACCACGATCTGCAGCAGCAGGCCGAACTGCAGCCCGACGATGTTCCACCAGCCGCGCCGCAGTCCGTGGGCGAGGCCCGAGGACATGGACGCGATCGCGCCGGCGCCGGGGGAGAGGCTGATCACCCAGGCGGCGCCGAGCAGGGCCACCCACGTCTGCCAGGTCATCGGGCGATTCTACGACCGGGCCGGGCCGGTCAGCCCGGCACCGGCACCGGCCACGGCTCACCGGTGACGGCCCGGTAGGCGTCGACCCCGTCGGTGGGACGGCGCGTCAGGTTCGGATCCGTGCGCACGTCGACGGTATACAGGCCGAAACGTGGTGTGTAGCTTCCCCATTCGTAGTTGTCGGTGATCGACCAGTAGTTGTACCCGAAGACGGGGGCGCCGTCGGCCGCGGCGCGGCGCATCCGGTCGACGTGCTCGCGCAGGTGTCGCGCCCGGGTCCAGCCGTCGGCGCGGGGCGCCCCGTCGGCGGTGGGCATTCCGTTCTCCACGACGTACAGCGGCAGCCCCGGGAAACGGCGGGTGTAGTGCATCAGCGCCTCGTACATCCCGTCGGGATGCGGGACGATCGAGGCAAAGTCGTCGGTGAGCGCGTGGATCGCGCTCGGGTTGGCGAGGGTGGCTCCGTAGTAGTAGTCGAGCCCGAGGAAGTCGAGGGTGTCGCGGACCCGGTCGACGAACAGGGCGTCGAGTCCGGTCTGCACCCCGGGGATGTACGCGGCGTTGGACGTCACGCGCGCGCCCGGGTCCAGGTCGTGGATCCGGGCGTAGATCGAGCGGTGCGCGGCGACCAGGGCGTCGAACATGCGGGGGACGTCGGCAGCGTCGATCCCGCCGAAGGCGAGTTCCTTCTGGACGTAGATCGTCGGTTCGTTGATCGTCACCCACATCGCGCCCAGCCCGGCGTACCGGGCGACGACCTGCTCGGCGTTGGCGAGCCATGCCCCGACCGTGGCGGGATCGCGCCAACCGCCGCGGTCGGCGATCCACCCGGGGTACACCCAGTGGTCGAGGGTGATCATCGGGATCATGCCGTGTCCGCGCACCGTCGCGACGACGTCGTCGTAGTAGCGCAGTTCGGCCTCGTCCCAGCCGTGCGGGGTGGGCTGGATGCGGGACCACTCGACCGAGAACCGGAACACGTCCACCCCGAGGTCCGCGGCCGCGGCGATGTCCTCCCGGTAGCGGTGACGGAAATCCACCGAGGTGCCGACGAGTTCGTGGGTGCGGCCCGACGCGGCGTACCTGGTCCAGTTGCTGTCCGGCGGGGAGCCTTCGGATTGGAAGCTGGAACTCGACACGCCCCACAGGAACTCGTTTCCCGCGGCGTGGGCGGGCGGGGAGGACCCCGCCGCGGCGGCGGCCGCGAGGGCGGCCGTCAGCACCGCCGCGGCAGCGGCCCTCCGCACCGCCGCGACGGCGGCCCTCCGCACCGCCGCGACGGCGGCCCTCCGCACCGCCGCGTCGGCGGTCCTCATCGGGAGTGCGCGGCGATCCCGGCCGCGAGCCGAGGCCACAGCTCGGTGAGGGCGCGCCGGCCGACGAACAAGCCGAGGTGGCCGGCGTCGACGTCGTGCACCGTGATGTCGCCGGCGGGGGTGCTGACGTGGTCGGCGAGGGCGAGGACCTGTCCCGGTGGCACCACGAGGTCGTGCCGGCCGAGGACGATGTGCACGGGGCACTCGATCGCGGCCAGGTCCACCGGACCGGCCGCGGTGGTGACGGCCCCGGCGACGAGGTCGTTGCCGACGAACAGGTGCTCGAGGATCCACGTGCGGAATGCGGCGGGGATCTCCTGGCGCCAGAGGAACCACCGTCGTTCGTCGATCGCCTGTCCGAGGGTGTCGGGGTCGTTCAGCAGGCCCAGCAGTTCGAGGCTGCGCTGGACCTCGCTCACCGGGTCGGTGGGCAGCACCCCGAACAGCCGAGAGGCGTCGTACCACAGGTTCAGCACGGACGCGGACACCGAGCGTGGCACGTGTTCGAGGGCGCCGGCACCGGGACGGTCGGCGTGGAAGTCGATCGGGGCCCCCGCGACGGTGAGGCTGTGCACGGTCCGCGGATGCAGTGCGGCGTGCATCGCCGCGAGCCAGCCACCCTGGCTGCCGCCGACCAGGTTGACCCGTCCGCCGAGCAGTTCGACGGCCTCGGCGAGGACGGCGAGATGGTCGTCGAGGGAGGCGCCGTCGGTGACCGGGCCGGCGGGCGCCCAGTCCAGGCAGTACAGCCGCGACAACCCGCCGCTGCGCAGGGCGGAGACCTGGCTGCGGTCGGAGGAGAGGTCGACGATGCACGAGTGCGATCCGGACTGCGGCGGCAGCAGCAGGGTGGGGACGGCCTCGGGGGCGGGAGCGTCGGGGTCGCTGCAGTCACGCAGCCGGGCGAGCGGCCAGGAGTGCGCGACGGGCCACGGGTGGGCCCAGCGCGGGGGTTCGCGGTCGGTGAGCACGCGCCACCAGTCGGCGATGTCGCCGGCGACGTCGAGCGGGTGCGCGCCGCGTCGGCTCAGGGTGGCCAGGTAGGTGCTCCAGCCGGCGATCGCCGCCGCCCCGAGACGGAACGGGGCGGCGGCGATCGCGACGGTCTGCAGGGCGTTCATGGGGTTCATTGAACCGGCGCCCGGTGCGTGGTGCCCCTCTTCCGACGCGATCGCGTCGGAAGAGACGCACAATCGATCACTTGAGGAGATCGCGTGCGGTGGTGGTCACCGTGGTGGTGAGCTCACGGGCGAAGGAGACCTGCGCCTTGGTGAGGTCCTCGACCCAGGCGATCGGGGTGGCGGAGGCGATCTTCTCCTGCAGGTCGAGCAGGCTGGTCACGGCGCGCTCGTAGGTGTCGACGGTGAGGTTGCCGCTCTGCTTGGCAGCGTCGACGACCTTGTCGTTGAACTCGCTCAGGCGGGCGGCGCTCTCGTCGAGAGCCTTGGTGAACTCGGCGGTGGCCTGGTTTGCGGCGGTGGTGGCCGACTCGGCGATCTTCTGAGCGGCGGCGGTGGCGTCCGCGGTGGCCTTGGCAGCAGCCTCGTTGGCCTTGGCGGTGTCGGCGGTGGTCTTGGCGACAGCGGCGTCGACGGGGGTCTTGGCGGTGGTCATGGCGTACCTTCCGTTCGGGTGTGTGAGGGCGCCTCGGAGGACGCTGTTAGCAGGTTAGCAAGATGAATGCTAACGCGCAAGTCCTCAGCTGAAGACGTACGTGCCCGGAGCGTCCTCGAGCGGCGGGTGGGCGGCGCTGCCCATTGCCGGCGGCGGCACCAGCTCCCCGGCGCGCTTGTTCGACCAGGCCGTCCAGTCCTCCCACCACGAGTGCTCGTAGCGGGTGGCCGCGTCGTCCCAGACCTGCGGATCCGCGGGCAGCGGCGAGCCGGTCTCGGCGTCCGGCGCCCCGACGGCCTTGAACCACACCTTCTTGCCGGGCGGGTTCACCGCGCCGGCGACGTGCCCGCCGTTGGTGAGCACGTAGCGCACGTCGCCGCCCAGCAGGTTCACCGCCTGGTACGACGATGTCCAGGGCACGATGTGGTCGTTGATCGCGCCGACGACGTAGGTGTCGCACGTGATGTCGTGCAGGTTCAGGGGCTGTCCGTCGAGCACGTAGAGGCCCTCGGCCAGCTCGTTGCGGCCGTACAGCGACCGGAGGTAGTGCGAGTGCATCTCCGCGGGCATGCTCGTGCTGTCCTCGTTCCACGCGAGGATGTCGAAGGCCGCAGGCTTCTCGCCCTTCATCCACCGCGAGACCCAGTAGTTGAAGACGAGGTCCTTCGCGCGGATCATGTCGAAGCTGCCGGCCATCTCCTTGCCGGACAGGAAGCCCTGCTGCCGCATCCGGAACTCGACGAGGTCCAGCGTGGACGGATCGGTCAGCAACCCGAGTTCCCCGACCTGGCTGTAGTCGAGCAGGGTGTTGAGCATGGTGAAGGCGGTCACGCGCTTGTCGCCGACGGCGAATGCGCGCGCGGCGGCCATCGCGGCCATCGCGCCGCCGAGGCAGATGGACAGCACCTCGATCTTCGGCGACCCGGTGATCTCCTCGACCACGTCCAGCGCGGCGGCAATGCCGTTGACGTAGTAGTCGTCCATGGTGATGTGCCGCATCGACTCGTCCGGGTTCCGGTACGAGAGCATGAACACGGTGCGGCCGTGCTGGACCGCCCACTCGGCGAGGCTGCGACCGGGTGCGAGATCGAGGATGTAGTACTTGTTGATCCACGGCGGCGCGGCGAGGATCGGCACCGCATGCACCTGCTCGGTCTGCGGCGTGTACTGGATCAGCTCGATCAGGTCGTTGCGATAGACCACCTTGCCCGGGGTGGCCGCGAGGTTCTCGCCGACGGTGAACGCGTCCGAGTCCACCTTCAGCGGCAGGCCGCCGCGGTTGAGCACGTCGTGCACGGCATATCGGGCGCCGCGCAGCAGGCTTGCCCCGCCCGTCTCGAATGCACGGGTGAGCACGCCCGGATTCCACAGGAAGTTCGACGGGGCCAGCACGTCGAGCATCAGGTTCGCGAACTGGCGAGCCTTGCCGTCCTGCAGCGGATCGCCGGCGCCGGCGTCGGTGAGTTCCTCGACGTAGGCCCGCGTGGCGAGATAACTCTGCAGGAGCGAGAAGTACGCGGGGTTCTCCCGCCAGGCGGTGTCGGAGAATCGGCGGTCCCGCGGGTCGAGCGGCATCGGCGGCTTGGGATCGTCGGCGTTGAACACGCGGGTGGCCGCCGCGGGGATCTTCACCAGCCGGCCCGCGTATTCCGTCGTGGCGGCGGTGACGGCCTGGGGGTTGCGGACGGCGCGTCCGGCCACCGACTTCACCGCGGGACCCCAGCCGATCGGGTCCAGGGTCGACTTCAACTTCTTGTGCACGTGGTCGAGCAAGGGACATCTCCAGATGGGGAAGAGGGGTGTGCCCCGAGGGTGACACCGCGTGCCGGGTCGCGCATCTTACCGCGAAGTACATGCGAGCTGCACGTGGGGCGGGCGGGCGGGGACGCGGCGCCCCACCAGCCGAAACCTGAGGATGGCTCACATTATGCCGTCCGATGTGACCTTACTCACTCCGCATCGTCGTCGGAGCGCGCACCCCGGCGCCGCTTACCCACGGTCACCTCCCGGAACGCCTCGTACATCTCCACCAGCGACCGCCGCTGCGCGTTCGTCAGATCCGGATCCTCCCGGATCGCGTGCACCACCGCGGACTCTCCCGGATCCGGCCGCCCCGCCTCGGCCGTCAACGCATCCGCCGACAGATGCAGCTGCTCGGCGATGGCCTGCAGCACGCGTTCGCTCGGCGCCCGCAGGTTCCGTTCGATCTGCGACAGATACGGGTTCGAGATCCCCACCATCGCGGCGAGCTGCCGCATGGGCAACTCGGCGAGCTCACGTTGCCGGCGGATCAGCTCCCCCAACGTCGGGGGGTGCGACACATCGTCCTCCATGTGGTCAGCATAGGTCCGGCCGCCGGCCGCCCCGAGGCGCACGGACGGCGCGTTCGGGGACTGCCGTCGAGGGCGATCGCCGCCATCACGGATAATGGAACGGACCCCCGTTCGCGAGAGAGGACACCTCATGCTTGCCCGCACCGACCTGCGTGGTCGAACCCCCACCACTGCGGAGCTGAGGGGCGCGCTGCCCCGCGGCGGAGTGGATGTGGACGCGGTGCTGCATCAGGTGCGGCCCGTGGTCGAGGACGTGCGCGACCGAGGCGCCGCCGCCGCCCTCGACTACAGCGAGAAGTTCGACGGGGTGCGCCCCGACCGCGTGCGGGTGCCGAAGGCCGAACTCGACCGGGCCCTCGAGGAACTCGATCCCGCCGTGCGCTCGGCGCTGGTCGTCGCGATCGAACGCACCCGCACGGTGCACCAGGACCAGCGCCGCACCGACACCGTCACCGAGGTCGTGCCCGGCGGCACCGTCACCGAACGCTGGGTGCCGGTCGAGCGGGTGGGGCTGTACGTGCCCGGCGGCAACGCCGTCTACCCGTCGTCGGTCGTGATGAACGTGGTGCCCGCCCAGGCCGCCGGCGTCGAGTCGCTCGTCGTCGCGTCCCCGCCGCAGGCGGACTTCGGAGGCCTGCCGCACCCGACCATCCTCGCCGCTGCCGCCCTGCTCGGCGTCGACGAGGTGTGGGCCGTCGGCGGTGCCCAGGCCGTGGCGCTGCTCAGCTACGGCGGCACCGACATGACACCGGACGGCACCGCCGTCGTGACACCGGACGGCACCGCCGTCGTGACACCGGACGGCACCGCCGTCGACGACGCCGAACTCGCGCCCGTGGACATGATCACCGGCCCGGGCAACATCTACGTCACCGCCGCCAAGCGCCTGTGCCGCGCCGTCGTCGGCATCGACGCCGAGGCCGGCCCCACCGAGATCGCGATCCTGGCCGACCACACCGCCGATCCGGTCCACGTCGCGGCCGACATGATCAGCCAGGCCGAGCATGACGTCATGGCCGCGTCGGTCCTCGTCACCACCAGCGCCGAGCTCGCCGACGCCGTCGACGCCGCCGTCGCCGCCCAGCTCGAGCTCACCAAGCACCGCGAACGCGTACGGACCGCGCTGTCGGGCAGCCAGTCCGGGATCGTCCTCGTCGACGACCTCGACCAGGGCCTGAAGGTCGTCGACGCCTACGCCGCCGAGCACCTCGAGATCCAGACCGAGAACGCCTCCGCGGTCGCCGCGCGGGTACGGGCCGCGGGCGCGATCTTCGTCGGCCCCTGGGCGCCGGTCAGCCTCGGTGACTACTGCGCCGGCTCGAACCACGTGCTGCC
This sequence comes from Rhodococcus sp. YH1, assembly GCF_009939605.1. NCBI lineage: Bacteria > Bacillati > Actinomycetota > Actinomycetes > Mycobacteriales > Nocardiaceae > Rhodococcus > Rhodococcus sp. YH1. Next base: position 78,150 of record NZ_WVTE01000109.1, read on the forward strand.
CACCGCCGGCTGCGCCCGGCACCAGTCCGGACTGAGCGTGCAGACGTTCCTGCGCGGCATTCACGTCGTCGAGTACAGCCGCGAGGCGCTCGAGGACGTCGCAGGGCACGTGATCACCCTCGCCACCGCCGAGGACCTGCCCGCGCACGGCGAGGCCGTGCGGCTGCGCTTCGAGGACCTGCAGTGAGCGCCCCGGGATCCGGCATCACCGTCGACGACCTGCCGCTGCGGGAGAACCTGCGCGGCAAGTCCGCCTACGGTGCGCCGCAGCTGACGGTGCCGGTGCAGCTCAACACCAACGAGAACCCGCACCCACCGACCCGCGCCCTGATCGACGACGTCGCCGAGTCGGTGCGCGAGGCCGCCGCGCAGCTGCATCGCTACCCCGACCGTGACGCCGTCGCGCTGCGCACCGACCTCGCCGCCTACCTGACCCGGCAGACCGGGGTGGGCGTGAGCGTCGAGAACGTCTGGGCCGCCAACGGGTCCAACGAGATCCTGCAGCAGATCCTGCAGGCCTTCGGCGGGCCGGGCCGATCCGCGATGGGATTCGTGCCGTCCTACTCGATGCACCCGATCATCGCCGACGGCACCCAGACCGAGTGGCTGCCGACCTACCGGGGCGAGGACTTCACCCTCGACCTCGACTCGTCGGTGGCCGCGATCCGCCGGCAGCAACCCGACGTGGTGTTCGTCACCAGCCCGAACAACCCCACCGGGCACAGCATCCCGCTCGACGAGCTGCGCGCGATCTGCGCGGCCGCGCCCGGCATCGTGATCGTCGACGAGGCCTACGCCGAGTTCTCCGCCGCCCCCAGCGCGCTCGCGCTGATCGACGAGTTCCCGGCCAAGGTGATCGTCTCGCGCACCATGAGCAAGGCGTTCGCGTTCGCCGGGGGCCGGCTCGGCTACCTCGCCGCCGCGCCCGCGTTCGTCGAGGCACTGCTGCTCGTGCGGCTGCCCTACCACCTGTCGGTGATCACCCAGGCTGCCGCCCGGGCCGCGCTGCGGCACGCCGACGAGACCCTCGGCTCGGTCGCGCGGCTGTGCGCCGAACGCGACCGCATCGCGACCGAGCTGACCCGATTCGGCTACCACGTGGTGCCCTCGGACGCGAACTTCATCCTGTTCGGGCGCTTCGCCGATGCCGCCGCGACCTGGCAGCGCTACCTCGACGAGGGTGTGCTGATCCGGGACGTCGGTATCCCCGGGTTCCTGCGCACCACCGTGGGCCTGGCCCACGAGAACGACGAACTGCTACGGGTGAGCGAGAAGCTCGCCGCCACCGAGATCGAGGACGGGCGATGAGCGAGCAGACCACCCCCACCCCGCGCACCGCGCGGATCGAGCGTGCCACCAAGGAGTCGTCCATCGTCGTCGAGCTGAACCTCGACGGCACCGGCCGCACCGACATCACCACCGGTGTCCCGTTCTACGACCACATGCTCACCGCGCTCGGTCAGCACGCCAGCTTCGACCTGACCGTGCGCGCCCAGGGCGACATCGAGATCGAGGCGCACCACACCGTCGAGGACACCGCGATCGTCCTCGGTCAGGCGCTGAATCAGGCGCTCGGGGACAAGCGGGGCATCCGCCGCTTCGGCGACGCGTTCATTCCGATGGACGAGACCCTCGCGCACGCGGCGGTGGACGTCTCCGGCCGGCCCTACTGCGTGCACACCGGCGAACCGGACTACATGGTGCACTCGGTGATCGGCGGCTACCCCGGCGTGCCGTACTCGACCGTGATCAACAAGCACGTGTTCGAATCCCTCGCCTTCCACGCCCGCATCGCCCTGCACGTACGCGTGCTCTACGGCCGCGACCAGCACCACATCACCGAGGCCGAGTTCAAGGCCGTCGCGCGGGCGCTGCGCCAGGCCGTCGAACCGGATCCCCGGGTCAGCGGCGTGCCGTCGACCAAGGGCACCCTGTAGTGGACGTCGTCCTGACGTACGGCCTGTTCATGCTCGCCGGCCTCGCCGCGGGTGGCACCTGGTCGACGTGGCGGGGCGGCAACACCCTCTTCGCCGGGGTGCTGCTGGCGCTGACCCTGCTCGCCGCGATCGCCGGCGTGCTGAGGCTGCTCTGACGTCGTCGGATCGGCCGGGCCTGTTCGCGGTGCCGGGGCTGCCCGCCGCCTGGGCGATGGCGGCGGGCGCGTTCGCCGGGTTCTCCCTGCTGCTGCCCGTAGTGCCCCGGGCCGTCGCCGACGCCGGCGGCAGCGGCACCCTCGCCGGCGCGGTGACGGCGGTGTTCATGGGCGCGACGGTGCTCACCCAACCGGCGGTGCCGCGCCTGGTGCGGGCCCGCGGCTACCGGCCCGTGCTCGCCGCCGGATGCCTGCTGCTGGGCCTGCCGTCGCTGCTGCTCCTGCTGTCGCTGCACCCGGCTGTGGTGCTGCCGACCTCCGCGGTGCGCGGGATCGGCTTCGGCATGATCACCGTGGCCAGCGCCGCCCTCGTGGCCGAGCTCGCGCCCGCCCGGCTGCTCGGCCGCGCCACCGGCGCACAGGGCATCGCGATCGCCGCGGCGCAGATGGTCGGACTGCCGCTCGGACTGGCGGTCGCCGAGCGGGCCTCCACCGCACCCGTGTTCGTGCTCGGCGCGGCGGTGCCCACGCTCGCGCTCGTCGCGATCGCGCGCCTGCCGCAGGTGGTCACCCGGCAGACCGGCGCGGCCGGAACCCGCACGCCGCTGCGGGCTCTGGCCCTGCCGGCGGTGGCGATCGCCGCGGGTGCCGTCGCCTACGGCGGCCTCACCTCGCTGCTGTCGATCGCCGTGCCCGCGGCCTCGGGCCAGGTGGCGCTCGCGTTGGCGCTGATCAGCGCGTCCACCCTCGTCGGCCGCTACGGCGCCGGTGCGGTCGCGGACCGGATCGGCGCGGGCCGGCTCCTGCCGGCCGGGCTCGGCCTGGCCGCCGTGGCGATGGTGCCGTTCGCGCTCGCCGCGGACGATCGCGGCGGCGCGGCGGTCCTGCTCGGTGCGGCGGTGGCATTCGGCCTCGGCTTCGGCGTCGTGCAGAACGACGCCCTGATGCTTGCGTTCCGTCGCGCCGGGCCCGCCCATGTCGGCGCCGCGAGCGCCGCCTGGAACATCGGCTTCGACGCGGGCACCGGGGCCGGATCGCTGCTGCTCGGCGGGATCGCCACCGTCGCAGGCTATCCCGCCGCGTTCGCGACCGCCGCGCTGCTCGTGCCGATCCTGCCGCTGCTCGCCCGGATCGCCGGGCCGTCGGAGCGGCCCGCCGCGGCCCCATAGAATCGAGCCCATGAGCGCAACCAAGGTCGCCGTCCTCGACTACGGCTCCGGCAATCTGCATTCGGCGACGCGCGCGGTGGCGCGCACCGGCGTGCAGGTGGAGGTGACCGCCGACCCGCAGGTCGCGCTCGCCGCCGACGGCCTGGTCGTGCCCGGCGTCGGCGCGTTCGCGGCGTGCATGGCGGGACTGAAGGCGGTGCGCGGGGACCGGATCATCGGGCAGCGACTCGCCGGCGGCCGCCCGGTGCTCGGCATCTGCGTCGGCATGCAGATCCTCTTCGACAAGGGCGTGGAATTCGGTGTCGAGACCGACGGATGTGGCGAATGGCCCGGCACCGTCGAACGTCTCGACGCGCCGGTGCTGCCGCACATGGGCTGGAACACTGTCGAGGCCCCCGACAACAGCGTGCTGTTCGCCGGCATGGACCGCGACACCCGGTTCTACTTCGTGCACTCCTACGCCGCGCAGAAGTGGGAGCTGCCGCCGTCGGAGCTGTTCGCTCCGCCCGCGCTGACCTGGGCGGAGCACGGCGGGCGGTTCCTCGCCGCGGTCGAGAACGGCCCGTTGTCTGCGACGCAGTTCCATCCCGAGAAGTCCGGCGACGCGGGGGCCGAGCTGCTGCGCAATTGGGTCGGCAGTTTGTGAACCGCGGCGGGGCCGGCGGCGACGACCCGGCCCGGCCGGAGTTCTCGCTCGGCCGGCTCGCGCTGACGGCACTGGGCGCCGCCACGGGCGTGCTCCTGCTCGCCACCGTCGTCATCGTGGTGCTGCGACCGGGGCCCGTCGTCGGGTTGATCGTCGCCCTCGCCGGCGTGGCCGGCGCGATCGCCGCGATGGGCGTCGTCTCGACCCGGACGACGCGCCGCGCCTTCGGTCCCGACGGCAACGACACCCCGCGCCGCGACGGCAGCGACACGCCGCGCCGCGACGGTGACGACACGCCGCGCCGCGACGGCAGCGACACGCCGCGCGGCGACGGTGACGACACGCCGCGCCGCGACGGTGACGACACGCCGCGCGGCGACGGTGACGACACGCCGCGCGGCGACGGTGCGGGGTGACCGTCGGGGCCGGTTCTCCGCGACCGCCGCGACCCACTAGCATGGGCGCAGTGAGCCTGGTCCTTTTGCCTGCAGTCGATGTCGCCAACGGTGAAGCAGTTCGCCTCGTCCAGGGAGAGGCGGGCAGCGAGACCAGCTACGGCTCTCCCCGCGACGCCGCCCTCGAGTGGCAGAACGCCGGCGCCGAATGGGTGCACCTCGTCGATCTCGACGCCGCCTTCGGACGCGGCTCCAACCGCGAACTCCTCGCCGAGGTCGTCGGCGAACTGGACGTGAAGGTCGAGCTCTCCGGCGGGATCCGCGACGACGAGTCCCTCGAGGCGGCGCTGGCCACCGGGTGCGCTCGCGTCAACCTCGGCACCGCCGCCATCGAGGATCCCGACTGGTGCGCCCGCGCCATCGCCGAGTACGGCGACCGCATCGCCGTCGGGCTCGACGTCAAGCTCATCGACGGGCAGTGGCGCCTGCGCGGCCGCGGCTGGGTCTCCGACGGCGGCGACCTGTGGGAAGTCCTCGCGCGGCTCGACCGCGACGGCTGCAGCCGCTACGTCGTCACCGACGTCACCAAGGACGGCACGCTCACCGGCCCCAACCTCGATCTGCTCGCCCAGGTCTGCGCAGCCACCGACGCTCCCGTCGTCGCCTCCGGCGGCGTGTCCGCCCTCGACGATCTGCGGGCGATCGCCGGCCTCGTCGACCGGGGCGTCGAGGGCGCCATCGTCGGCAAGGCGCTGTACGCGGGCCGGTTCACGCTCACCGAGGCCCTCGACGCGGTCTCACGCTGATCCGATGACCGCGCCCGCCGATCTGTCCAGCCTGCTCGCCGTCGCCGGTGAGGTGCTCGACGCGGCGTCGGAGCGTTTCGTCGCCGGTCGCGGCGCGCCGCGCTCGGTGAACAAGGGGCCCAACGACTTCGCCACCGACCTCGACCTCGAACTCGAACGGCGCATCTCCACGGAACTGGAGCGGCGCACGGGCATTGCCGTGCACGGTGAGGAGTTCGGCGGTCCCGAAGCCGATTCGGGCACGGTGTGGCTGCTCGACCCGATCGACGGCACCGTCAACTACTCCGCCGGGCTGCCCACCGCCGGAATCCTGCTCGCACTCGTCCGCGACGGCGACCCGATCCTCGGGCTGACCTGGCTGCCGTTCGTCGGCGACCGGTTCGCGGCCGCCGCGGACGGGCCGCTGCTGCGCAACGGTCGTCCCCAGCCGCCGCTGCAGCCGGCGGCGCTGGCGGACGTGATGGTCGGCGTGGGCAGCTTCGACATCGACAGCCGCGGGCGTATCCCGGGCCGGCGCCGGCTCGAGGTCATCACCGAGCTGAGCCGCCGGGTGTCGCGCCTGCGCATGCACGGTTCCACCGGGGTGGACCTGGCGTACACGGCGGCCGGGGTGCTCGGCGCCGCCGTCGTCTTCGGGCACCACCCGTGGGACAACGCCGCCGGCGTGGCCCTGGTGCGGGCGGCCGGTGGTCTCGCCACCGACTTCGCCGGCAAGCCCTGGCGCATCGGCTCCGGCTCTGTGGTCGCCGGCGCCCCCGGCGTGCACGAGGAGATACTCGACATCGTGGGATCGCTTCCCGGTCCCGTCCCCGAGGAGGACCGAATTCCATGACCCTGGCAGTCCGGGTGATCCCGTGTCTGGACGTCGACGCCGGCCGCGTCGTCAAGGGGGTGAACTTCGAGAACCTGCGCGACGCCGGTGATCCCGTCGAACTCGCCGCGGCGTACGACCTGCAGGGCGCGGACGAGTTGACCTTCCTCGACGTCACCGCGTCGAGCGGCGATCGCGGCACCATGCTCGACGTGGTCAGCCGCACCGCCGAGCAGGTGTTCATCCCGCTCACCGTCGGCGGCGGCGTCCGCACCGTCGAGGACGTGGACCGGCTGCTGCGGGCCGGCGCGGACAAGGTCAGCATCAACACCGCCGCCATCGCCCGCCCGGAGGTGTTGCGCGAGATGTCCGAGCGGTTCGGGTCGCAGTGCATCGTGCTGTCCGTCGACGCCCGCACCGTGCCCGACGGCGAGGAGGACACCCCGTCGGGATGGGAGGTCACCACGCACGGCGGACGCCGCGGCACCGGCATCGACGCCGTCGAATGGGCACGCCGCGGCGCGGAACTCGGCGTGGGGGAGATCCTGCTGAACTCGATGGACGCCGACGGCACCAAGTCCGGCTTCGACCTGCCGATGATCCAGGCGGTGCGCGCCGCGGTGCACGTGCCGGTGATCGCCAGCGGCGGCGCGGGAGCTGTCGAGCACTTCGCCCCCGCCGTGCACGCCGGCGCCGACGCGGTCCTCGCGGCCAGCGTGTTCCACTTCGGGGAACTCACCATCCCGCAGGTCAAGGCGGCGATGCGCGCCGAGGGGATCGAGGTGCGATGAGCAGGCTGGATCCGGCGATCGCGGCGCGGCTCAAGCGCAACGAGGCGGGGCTGTTCGCCGCCATCGCCCAGGAACGCGCCACCGGCGAGGTGCTGATGATGGCGTGGATGGACGACGAGGCGCTCGCACGTACCCTCGAGACCCGTACCGCCACCTACTTCTCGCGTTCGCGCGGACAGTACTGGGTCAAGGGCGAGACCTCCGGCCACACCCAGTACGTGCACGAGGTGCGGCTCGACTGCGACGGCGACACGGTGTTGCTCGTCGTCGACCAGGTCGGGGCCGCGTGCCACACCGGCACCCACACGTGCTTCGATGCCGACGTCCTGCTTGCCGGCGAATAGGCGCCTTCGGCGCCGGTGCGTCCTTTGGGCGGCTCCAGCCGCCCAAAGGATGCACCGGCGGTGTCGCGGGCGTCAGATGACGATCGGCGCGCCGGTGAGCAGGCTCCAGAGACCCAGGCCGAGGTACACGACGGTGCCGATGGCCGACCGGATCGGATCGTCCGTGAGGAAACCTTCTGCGGCCCAACCGACGAACTCCGTGAACAGTTCCGAGGATCCCATGCTGCATCCTTCCGAGAGGCGAGGCAGGTCGTGAACCGTGGTCGTGAACCAAATCGACCGACCGGATTGTTTCGTTACACCTCCCGGTGCCCGCTCCGTCGGCGGTGCGGCACAATCTCCCCATGCCGCTCATCCAGATCAGCCAGACCCCCGGTCTCACCGTCGAACAGAAGCGCGCCACCATCGAGGCGGTGACCAAGGCCTACGCCGAGGCAACCGGCAAGGATGCGACGTCGGTGTGGGTGACCATCACCGAGGTGCCGCGGGAGCAGTGGGGCGTCGGGGGTGTCCCGCTCGGGTGAGGTGCACCGCCCCCGGGACAGGGCGCCCCGCGACGGGCGCTGCCGGCCGTCGATCTCGGCGAGCGGATCCTGGCAGGATCGGCGTATGGCGTCCGCGAATCTGACCCGAGCCGAAACCGCCGAGCGTTCCCGGGCGGTGACGGTCCGCAGCTACCGGGTGGAACTCGACCTGCGCGGCGCCCCGGATGCCGGGAGCGCCTGTTTCGCGACCACGACGACGGTCGAGTTCACGGCAGCCGCGGACGCGACGTGGCTCGACTTCCTCGGCGCCGGCGTCGAGTCGGTCGTGCTCAACGGCGAGCCGGTGCCCGTCCGCTACGACGGCGCGCGCATCGCGCTGAGCGGCCTGCGTGAGCACAACGTCGTCACCGTCGTCGCCGCCGCGGAGTACAGCCGGTCCGGTGAGGGCCTGCACCGGTACGTCGATCCGGCCGACGGGCAGACCTACCTGTACACGCAGTACGAACCCGCGGACGCGCGACGGGTGTTCGCGTGCTTCGAGCAGCCGGATCTGAAGGCGCCGTTCACGTTCGTCGTGTCCGCCCCGGCGAAATGGCAGGTGCTGTCCAATCAGCATGTCGCCGAACGCGAGTCGATCGGCGACGCGCAGAAGGTGGTGTTCGCACCGACGCTGCCGATCTCCACCTACATCACCGCGATCGTGGCGGGCCCGTACCACCACGCCGAATCTTCTTGGAGCCGGAACGAACTCGCGGTGCCGCTCGCCGTGCTGTGCCGCGCCTCCCTGGCGCGGTACCTCGACGCCGACACGATCTTCGAAGTGACCCGGCAGGGAATGGACTTCTACGCCGACCACTTCGGCTACCCCTACCCGTTCGGCAAGTACGACCAGGTGTTCGTCCCCGAATACAACCTCGGTGCCATGGAGAACCCCGGGTGCGTCACCTTCACCGAGGCGTACGTGTTCCGCGGAGCCGCCACCGCCGCGCAGTACCAGGCCCGCGCGAACACGATCCTGCACGAGATGGCCCACATGTGGTTCGGGGACCTCGTCACCATGAAGTGGTGGGACGACCTGTGGCTCAAGGAGTCGTTCGCCGACTACATGGGCTCGCTGGTCAGTGCCGAGGCCACCGAGTGGACCGACGCCTGGGTCGCCTTCGCCAACCGGCGCAAGGCCTGGGCCTATCTGCAGGACCAGTTGCCCACGACCCACCCGATCGTCGCCGACATCGTCGACCTCGAGGCCGCCAAACTGAACTTCGACGGCATCACGTACGCGAAGGGCGCGGGAGTCCTCAAACAACTCGTCGCGTACGTGGGGCGGGACGCCTTCTTCGAGGGTGCACGGCGCTACTTCCGCCGGCACGCCTTCGGGAACACCACCCTCGCCGATCTGCTCACCGAGTTGTCGGCGACCTCGGGACGAGACCTCTCGGGGTGGGCGCGCGCCTGGTTGCAGACCACCGGCGTGTCGACCCTGATGCTCGAGGACGCGGGGGAGGGACGGTCCGCGATCGTCCAGACGCCGGCGCGGCCCCACCGGCTGGCTGTGGGCCACTACGACTTCGACGAGGCCGGCGACCTGGTCTGCCGGCAGCGGGTCGAGGTCGACCTGGAGGCCGAGCGCACACCGATCGAGTCGGCGGCCGCGCCGCTGATCCTGCTCAACGACGCCGACCTGACCTACGCCAAGGTGCGGCTCGACCCGCGGTCGCTGGAGACGGTGGAGCATTCGCTCGATCGTGTCGTCGACCCGCTGGCCCGGGGGTTGATCTGGTCGGCGTTGTGGAACGCCACCCGCGACAGCGAGCTGACCGCGGCGCGGTACCTGTCCATGGTCCGCGGATTCGCGGTGGCCGAACCGAATCCGGCCCTGCTGGCCGCACTGCTGGCGAACGCACCCTACGCGATCGAGCACTTTCTGCCCGCCGCGAGCCGGTCCCGGCAGCGTCGCGTCTGGCTCGAGGCGGCATGGACGGCCGTGTGCGCCGCCACCCCGGGATCGGGTGAGCAGCTCGCCTGGGCCCGCGCGGTCGCCGCGGCCGCCACTGTCGACGACGCCCACGCCGCCGACCTGCGCGCGATCCTCGACGGCACCGGTCCGGCACCCGCGGGGCTGCCGCTGGACCCGGATCTGCGCTGGCAGATGTGGACCGCGCTGGCGGCGACCGGGCACGCGGAGCCGGCCGATCTCGACGGCGAACTCGCCCGCGACGACACCGGTTCCGGACGGACCGCGCACCTGCGCGCCCTGGCCGCGCGACCGCTCGCCGCGGTCAAGGCGCAGGCCTGGAGTGCGGTCTTCTCCGACACGGCGCTGTCGAACGAGCACCTCGACGCCACCATCGCGGGGTTCCGGGCCGGGGCGCACCGGGATCTGATCGCCCCGTACGACGACGACTACTTCGCCGCGCTCCGGGCGGTGTGGTCCGAGCGCAGCATCGAGATCGCGCGCCGGATCGTGGTCGGTCTGTTCCCCGCCGGAAACACGCTCGGGCCGTGCGACCGGTGGCTCGACGCGCACGCCGACGCCCCGGCGGCGTTGCGGCGCCTGGTGATCGAGCAGCGCGACCATCTGGCCCGCGATCTGCGGGCCCAGGGTTTCAACGGGTGAGGGTTCGACGGGTGAGCGGCCGCGGCCACAGCGGGGGTGCACCCTGCCCGGTCAGGCCTTCCCGGTACCGGCGGCGATGCCCTTGTCGAGCTGGGTGAGCAGCGCGGTACCGAGGTCGGTCAGCGCGGCGACCTGATCGTCGTCGAGGCCCTGGAACACCAGGGCCTGGACGGTCGCGACGTGACCGGGTGCCGCCTCGACGAGCTTGGTCATGCCGGCGTCGGTGAGCACCGCGTACGAGCCGCGCGTGCCGGGCACGCTCCGGCGGCACACCCATCCGGCGTTCTCCAGCTTGGTCACCACGTGCGACAGCCGGGACAGCGACGCGTTCGACAGCTGTGCCAGCTCGGACAGCCGCAGCCGCCGCTCGGGTGCCTCGGACAGCTCGGCGAGGACCGAGTAGTCGAAGTGGGTGAGCGCGGAGTCGCGCTGCAGCTGCGTGTCCAGCGCGGCCGGCAGGCGGGTGATCAGCGCCACCAGCTTCCGCCAGGCCCGCTGCTGGGATGCGGTCAGCCACTCGGTGTCGTCGATCTGTGCGGAACCCACTGATGCACCGTCCTTTCTCGATCGTCCACCCTATCGGGACGGCCGGCGCGGGACGCCGGGCGTCCGTCGGGGCGGGCGGTCAGGGGCGCTGTCCCATGCCGGTGGCGACCTCGTGCAGCCGGCGGCCCACGCTGTCCTCCGCCAGCGGCGGTGTCGGCAGCCCGGCGCCGTCGCGGAGCCCGGTGAGGAACTCCTCGAGGGTGGCGCTCGGCGAGAACCGGGGAATCCACTCGAGGTCGGTGCGGGCGCGGGTGCAGTCCATGAGCGGCAGCCGCAGCACCGTGTCGACCAAGCCGGGGGAGGCGGGGGCGAGCCGTGCGTGCCAGGCCGCGGCGACGGCCGCGTGCAGCGCCGCCGGCGGGACGGGCACCGTGCGGGCGCCGAGGATCTCGGCGAGGACCTCGGCGTCGACGGGGGGTTCGGCGGCGAGGTTGAATGCGCCCCGCACCGGCCGGAGCACGGCCCGGACGTAGGCGTCGGCGGCGTCGTCGGTGTGCAGGACCTGCATCCGCAGTCCGGCGGTTCGGGGGACGACCGGCAGGGCCCGGACGAGGCGGCCGGGGAGGAGCGGCCCGGCGAACAACCGGCGCTGCGCGGTCGCGGACTCGCGCTTGAAGAGGAATCCGGGACGCATCCGGACCACCCGGATGTCGGGGTGCCGCAGTTCGAACGTGTCGAGCCAGCGTTCGAGGTACGCCTTCTCCCGCGGGTACGCCGCGCCGGGCCAGCCGTGGGTGGGCCAGCGCTCGTCGACCCGTTCGTCCTGCGGTCCCGGCGAGTAGGCGCCGACCGACGACGCGTGGACGAGGGTGGGCACGCCCACCTCGGCGACGGTCTCGAACACCCGGATCGATCCGAGCACGTTGTTGCGCCAGGTGATCTCGGGTTTGTGCGTGGGCTGGAAGAGCCAGGCGAGGTGGACGACGGCCGCCGCGTCGCGCAGCAGCTCGTGCAGGTCGTCGTCGGCGACGTCGGCGACGACGAACTCGGTCTTGCGGCAGCGCCAGTCGGTGGGGCGGCGGGCGATGCCGACCACCGATCCGACTGCGTCCTGGGCGCCGAGCGCCGCCGTGACGCTGGTGCCCACGTTTCCGGTCGCGCCCGTGACGACCACCTTCAGGCCCTCTGTTCCGGTCATGGGGGGCGGATACCCGCGCCCGCGCCGATCCATCCCCGCAGGCCGGGAACATTTCGGACGGTGCCGGTGCTGTATCGGGTAGTATTGTTGAAGCTTCAACCTTAGGAGTCCGTGTGAGCCCCATGCCCGCCCTGTTCCTCAGCCACGGCGCACCGCCCCTGGTCGACAGCGCGACGTGGGTGGCGCAGCTGCAACGCTGGGCCGCCGACCTGCCGACCCCCACCGCGATCCTCGTGGTCTCCGCGCACTGGGAGTCCGCGCCGCTGACCATCGGTGCCACCACCACCGGCACCCCGCTCGTGTACGACTTCGGCGGCTTTCCCCGCCGCTTCTACGAGGTCACCTACCCCGCGCCCGGCGCCCCCGACCTCGCACGCAAGGTGGCCGCGCTGATGCCCGACGGCGAACCGGTCGTGCAGCAGCCACACCGCGGTCTCGACCACGGCGCGTACGTGCCGCTCACCGTCATGTACCCGGACGCGGACATCCCGGTCCTGCAGATCTCGCTGCCCACCCTCGATCCGCAGCGCCTGCTCGCGCTCGGCCGGCGGCTGCGCCCGCTCCGGGAGGAGGGGGTGCTCGTCATCGGCTCCGGCTTCACCACGCACGGCCTGCCGTTCCTGCGCGACCCGCGCCCCGAGGCCGTCGCGCCCGGCTGGTCCGCCGAGTTCGACGCCTGGGCCGCCGAGCGGCTCGCTGCCGGCGACGTCGACGGCCTGCTCGACTTCCGCACCCGGGCGCCCGGCATGCCGTACGCCCACCCCACGATCGAGCACTTCGCCCCGCTGTTCGTCACCCTCGGCGCGTCGAGCGACCCGGAGCAGGCGCCCCGGCAGGTGATCGACGGGTTCTGGATGGGCCTGGCCAAGCGTTCCGTCCAGGTGGACTGACCGTCAGTCCCGGCTCGCGCGCCGGGCCCGCAGCACCGCGAGCGCTCGATCCGCGTGCACGCCGGGGCGCACCTCGCTGGCGATCACCTCGAGGACGGTGCGGTCGGTGTCCAGCACGAAGGTGGTCCGCTTGACCGGCGAGAGCCGGCCGAGCAGCCCCCGGCGCACCCCGAACTGCGCCGCCACCGCGCCGTCCGGATCGGACAGCAGCGGGTAGTCGAACGACTGCCGCGTCGACCACGCGCCCAACCGGTCCACCGGGTCGGTGCTGATCCCGACCCGGGTGGCGCCGACGTCGGCGAACTCGGCCGCCAGATCCCGGAAGTGGCACGCCTCGGCCGTGCAGACCGGGGTGAACGCGGCCGGGTAGAAGAACAGCACCACCGGCCCGTCCGCCAGCAGCGCGGACAGCGTCCGCGGACGGCCGTCCTGGTCGCTCGACGTGAAATCGGGGGCGATGTCACCGGCTCTCATGTCCGGCGACGCTACCGCGGCCGCGCCCGCCGCGGCAGGCCCTGGGATGATGGGCGCCATGTCCGGCGAGCCCACCACCATCCCCGCAGCGGCCCCCGACCTCACCGAGGGCGGCCGACCCGACTCCACCACCACCCGCGAGCAGTTCCGGCTGCTCGCCGCCGAGCACCGCGTCGTTCCGGTGACCCGCAAGGTGCTCGCCGACGCGGAGACCCCGCTGTCGGCGTACCGCAAGCTCGCCGCCGACCGGCCCGGCACCTTCCTGCTCGAGTCCGCCGAGAACGGCCGGTCGTGGTCGCGGTGGTCGTTCATCGGAGCCGGCAGCCCGGCCGCGCTCACCGTCGTCGACGGGGAGGCCACCTGGTACGGCCACGTGCCCGCCGGCGCCCCCACCGGGGGCGACCCGCTCGACGTGCTGCGCCGGACCCTGGAGCTGCTGCACACCGAGCGGCTGCACGGCCTGCCGCCGCTGACCGGCGGCATGGTCGGCTACCTCGGCTACGACGTCGTGCGACGGATCGAGCGGCTGCCCGAGCACGCCGTCGACGACCTGCAGATCCCCGAGACGGTGATGATGCTCGCCACCGACCTCGCCGCCGTCGACCACCACGAGGGTGCGATCACGCTCATCGCCAACGCCGTCAACTGGGACGGCTCCGACGAACGCGTCGACGAGGCCTACGACGACGCGGTGGCCCGGCTGGACCGGATGACGGCGGCCCTGGCCGCGCCCGCCCCGTCGACCGTCTCCACGTTCGCCCGGCCCGCCCCCGACTACCGGCGCCAGCGCACGACCGAGAGCTTCGGCGCCGACGTGCGCCGGCTCATCGGCGAGATCGAGGCCGGCGAGGCGTTCCAGGTGGTGCTGTCCCAGCGCTTCGAGATCGACTGTCACGCGGCGCCGATCGACGTGTACCGGATGCTGCGCGCCTCCAACCCGAGTCCGTACATGTTTCTCATGCACGTCCCCGACGGCTCCGGCGGCACGGCGTTCTCCATCGTGGGCTCGAGCCCGGAGGCGCTCGTGACCGTCGCCGACGGGGTCGCCACCACCCATCCCATCGCCGGGACGCGCTGGCGCGGCGCCAGCGAGGAGGACGACATCCTCCTCGAGAAGGACCTCCTCGCCGACGAGAAGGAGAACGCCGAGCACCTCATGCTCGTCGACCTGGGCCGCAACGACCTCGGGCGGGTGTGCGAGCCCGGCACCGTCAAGGTCCACGACTACCGGCACATCGAGCGCTACAGCCACGTCATGCACCTGGTCTCCACCGTCACCGGCCGCCTCGCCGCGGGCCGGCACGCCCTTGACGCGGTCACCGCGTGCTTCCCCGCCGGCACCCTGTCCGGCGCGCCCAAGGTCCGGGCGATGGAACTGATCGACGAACTCGAGCCGACCCGCCGCGGCATCTACGGCGGCATCGTGGGCTACCTCGATTTCGCCGGCGACGCCGACACCGCCATCGCCATCCGCTCGGCCCTGGTCAAGGACGGCGTCGCCTACGTGCAAGCCGGTGCCGGCGTCGTCGCCGACTCCGATCCGGTCTACGAGGACACCGAGGCCCGCAACAAGGCCATGGCCGTGCTCTCCGCCGTCGCCGCGGCCGGCACCCTCACCTCGTACGAGGGGGACCGCAGGTGAGCGCCACCCGCGCGCCCCGGCGGCGGGCCGGCGCGGTCGCCGCGCTGCTGCTCGCGATCGGCGCCGTCGCGCTGTGGGGCGCGAGCCGCCTGACCTGGGTGACCGTCACGTCCTCCGACGGCCTCGGCGAGGACCGGGTCACCACCTTCGTCGGCGGCACCTGGGCGGCGGCGCTGACTCCGCTCGCGCTGACGCTGCTGGCGGCCGTCGCGGCGTCGTTCGCGGTGCGCGGATGGGCGCTGCGGATACTGGCCGTGCTCGTCGCGGTCGTCGCGGTCGCCGCCGCCGTCCCGGCGGTGGGGCTGCTCGCCGGCGGCGCCGACGACGCGACCGCGGCGCGCATCGCGGAGCTGCCCGCACGCGCCGAGGTCACCTCCCTCACCGTCGCGGCCGGGCCGGCCGTGCTCGCCCTCGCCGGCGCCGTGGCCGCGCTGGCCGCCGCGGTGCAGCTGTGGCGCACCCCGCGGGCCGAGGCCGGACTGTCGTCGAAGTACGACAGCCCGGCCGCCCGCCGCGAGGCCACCACCCGCCGGGACACCGCCGACGAGCCGGTCACCGAACGCACCCTGTGGGACGCGCTCGACGCGGGCGAGGACCCCACGGTGGACGTCGCCGACGACCCGGCCGCCGATCGAGGGGGAGAGGGCGGCGCCGACGATTCGGGGACCCGCCGCACGGGCCGGTGAGCGCGCACACTACTCTTCAAGAAACTCCGATGAGTTTTCTCACATCGGATTGACAGGGGCGAAAGGACTTCGAGCCACGATGACAGTTCTCGACTCGATACTCGAAGGGGTGCGCGCCGACGTCGCCGCCCGGGAGGCGGTCCTCGACTTCGCCGCGGTCAAGGCCGCCGCTGCCGCCGCGCCCCCGCCGATCGACGCCAAGGCCGCGTTGCTCGAGCCGGGAATCGCCGTCATCGCCGAGGTCAAGCGGGCCAGCCCGTCGAAGGGGGCGCTCGCCGACATCACCGACCCCGCCGAACTCGCCAAGGCCTACGAGGCCGGCGGTGCCCGCGCGATCAGCGTGCTCACCGAGCAGCGCCGCTTCCAGGGCAGTCTCGACGATCTCGACGCCGTGCGGCGCGCGGTGCGGATCCCGGTGCTGCGCAAGGACTTCATCGTCGGCCCGTACCAGATCCACGAGGCGCGTGCCCACGGCGCGGACATCGTGCTGCTCATCGTCGCCGCGCTCGAGCAGCCCGTGCTGACGTCGCTGATCGACCGCGTCGAATCTCTCGGCATGACGGCGCTCGTCGAGGTGCACACCGAGGAGGAGGCGACCCGTGCCCTCGAGGCCGGCGCCACCGTCATCGGGGTCAACGCCCGCAACCTCAAGACCCTCGAGGTCGACAAGAGCACGTTCGCCCGCATCGCGCCGGGACTGCCGACCGAGGTCGTCAAGATCGCCGAGTCCGGCGTGCGCGGTCCCTCCGACCTGCTCACCTACGCCGGCGCGGGTGCCGACGCGGTGCTCGTCGGCGAGGGACTGGTGACCAGCGGCGACCCGCGCCACGCGGTCGCCGAACTGGTCACCGCCGGCACCCATCCGTCCTGCCCGAAGCCCGCACGCTGACCGCATTCCGGCGCGGCGCCGACGGGCCGGACCCGGCGACGGGCCGGGGCCGCCGTTGGGGCAGACTGGACGGGTGAGCACAGACGATCCCGTACTTTCCGCCAAGGGCCGCGGTCTGCCCCGCATGAGCGCCGCAGTGGCCGAGCACACCGCGCACGAACCCGACCCCGGCGGCCACTTCGGGGTCTTCGGCGGCCGGTTCGTCCCCGAGGCGCTGATGGCGGTGATCGAGGAGGTCACCGCCGAATACGACAAGGCGCGGGTCGACAACGGATTCCTCGACGAACTCGATCGGTTGCAGCGCGACTACACCGGCCGGCCCTCCCCGGTGTACGAGGCCAAGCGGCTGAGCGAACACGCCGGCGGCGCCCGGATCGTGCTCAAGCGCGAGGATCTCAACCACACCGGCTCGCACAAGATCAACAACGTGCTCGGTCAGGCCCTGCTCGCCCAGCGGATGGGCAAGACCCGGGTCATCGCGGAGACCGGTGCCGGGCAGCACGGCGTCGCCACCGCCACCGCCTGCGCCCTGCTCGGCCTCGACTGCGTCGTCTACATGGGCGAGGTCGACACCGAGCGGCAGGCCCTCAACGTCGCCCGGATGCGCCTGCTCGGCGCCGAGGTCGTCGCCGCGACCAGCGGTTCGCGCACCCTCAAGGACGCGATCAACGAGGCCATGCGCGACTGGGTCACCAATGCCCACAACACCTACTACTGTTTCGGCACCGCCGCCGGCCCGCACCCGTTCCCCATGATGGTGCGCGACTTCCAGCGCATCATCGGCCTCGAGGCGCGGGCACAGGTGCAGGCGCTCACCGGCCGGTTGCCCGACGCCGTCACCGCCTGCGTCGGCGGCGGATCCAACGCCATCGGCATCTTCCATGCCTTCATCGACGACCCCGGTGTCCGCCTGGTCGGCTTCGAGGCCGGCGGCGACGGGGTGGAAACCGGGCGGCATGCCGCCACCATCACCGGCGGCACGCCCGGCGCGCTGCACGGCGCCTACTCCTACCTGCTGCAGGACGAGGACGGCCAGACCATCGAGTCGCACTCGATCTCCGCCGGCCTGGACTACCCCGGCGTCGGACCCGAGCACTCCTACCTCAAGAACATCGGCCGCGCCGACTACCGGCCCGTCACCGACGCCGAGGCCATGGAGGCGTTCTCGCTGCTCTCGCGCACCGAGGGCATCATCCCCGCCATCGAGTCGGCGCACGCCGTCGCCGGGGCCCTGAAGCTGGGCCGCGAACTCGGCTCCGGCGCCGTCGTGCTGGTCAATCTGTCCGGCCGGGGCGACAAGGACGTCGACACCGCCGCGCGGTGGTTCGGGCTCCTTCCCGCCGACCCCGCCACCTCCGACACGACGGAAGGATCCGCGCAGTGAGCGCCCAGCAGCCGCAGTCCCGCCTCGGTGAGGTCTTCGCCCGATGCAAGGCCGAGAACCGCGCCGCGCTCGTCGGCTACCTGCCCGCCGGATACCCCGACCTGCCGCGCTCGATCGAGGCGTTCGAAGCGCTCGTGCAGGCCGGCTGCGACATCGTCGAGGTCGGCATCCCCTACAGCGACCCGGTGATGGACGGACCCACCATCCAGGCCGCCGCCGACGAGGCGCTCACCGCGGGCTTCCGGGTGCGGGACGTGTTCCGCGTCGTCGAGGCCGTCGCCGCGGCCGGCGGCCACGCCGTCGTGATGACCTACTGGAACATCGTCCTCAAGTACGGGATCGACGACTTCGCCCGCGACCTCGCTGCCGCCGGGGGACTGGGGATCATCACCCCGGACCTCATCCCCGACGAGGCCGAGCAGTGGATCGCGGCGGCGGACCGGCACGGGCTCGACCGCATCTTCCTGGTCGCCCCGTCGTCGACCGCCGAGCGCCTCGTCATGACCGTCGACTCCTGCCGCGGGTTCGTCTACGCCACCTCCACGATGGGCGTGACCGGCGCCCGCGACGCCGTCTCCGACATGGCGCCCGAACTCGTCGCCCGGGTGCGGGAGCACTCGCAGATCCCCGTGGGTGTCGGCCTGGGCGTGCGGTCCCGGGAACAAGCCGCGCAGATCGCCGCCTACGCGGACGCGGTGATCGTCGGCTCGGCGCTGGTGGCCGCCGTGGCGCAGGGCCCCGACGCGTTGCGCACGCTCACCACGGAACTCGCGGAGGGCGTGCGCTCGGCTAGCGTGGCCACGTGACCTCCACCGCCGTACCCGCCGCCGCTACCGTCCTGGCGTATCTGCCGAGTCCACCGCAGGGGGTGTGGTACCTCGGGCCGATCGCGCTGCGGGCCTACGCCCTGTGCATCATCGTCGGGATCGTCGTCGCCATCTTCTGGGGCGACCGCCGCTGGGTCGCCCGTGGCGGCGAGCCGGGCACCGTCCTCGACGTCGCCGTGTGGGCGGTGCCGTTCGGCCTGATCGGAGGGCGCCTGTACCACGTCGCCACCGACTGGCAGAAGTACTTCGGCGCGGGCGCCGACCCGGTCGACGCGCTGAAGATCTGGCAGGGCGGACTCGGGATCTGGGGGGCGGTCGCCCTCGGCGGTGTCGGCGCCTGGATCGGGTGCCGGCGCCGCGGTGTGCCGCTGCCCGCCCTCGGTGATGCGGTGGCCCCGGCGATCCTGCTGGCGCAGGCCATCGGCCGGCTCGGCAACTGGTTCAACCAGGAACTCTACGGCCGGGAGACGACCGTGCCGTGGGGCCTCGAGATCTACGAGCGTCGCAACGACGCGGGACAGACCAGCCCGGACCTGATCGACGGGATCTCCACCGGGCAGGTCGCGGCGGTGGTGCATCCGACGTTCCTGTACGAGCTGGTGTGGAACCTGCTCGTCGTGCTGCTGCTCGTGTTCGTCGACCGGCGCTTCCGTATCGGACACGGCCGGCTGTTCGCGCTCTACGTGGCCGGCTACAGCGCGGGCCGCTTCTTCGTCGAACTCATGCGGTCCGACCCGGCCACCGAGATCGCCGGTATCCGGATCAATTCCTTCACCTCCGCCATCGTGTTCGTCCTCGCCGTCGCCTACGTCGTCTTCGCCCGCAAGGGTCGCGAAGCGCCGGAGGAACTGAAGTCCCGTCACCCGCACGGCGCCACCGCAGCCGCAGCCGATGCCACCGCAACCGGCGACGGGATCGGAGACGGTAGGGCGGCCGACGACGAGAAGCGGGACGGCGCATCCGGGCCCGTGGCATCGGCCGAGGCCGGCGGTAAGGTCGAGACAGGTAGGCGCAGCGAGAACGGAGGGGACAAGTCGTGACCACATCCGACGCGGGATCCCCGGACCCCACGGGCCCGGATCTGCGGAAGAAGGACGAGACGTCCGCCGGACCGGACCTGCGCAAACAGTCCGACGCCGAGGCCGCCCCCGCTGCCGGGTCGAGTGCCGCGCCGCAGGGCGGCGAGCCGGCCCCCACCGCGGAGCTGCCCACGTTCGGCGGCACCGCCGACTACGATCCGACCGCCCAGGCGTCGCTGTCCGTTCCGCCGCCCACCACCGAGTCGACCGCGCCCACGTGGGGCACGGCCGGACCGGGCTGGGACACCTACTCCGGAATGGGCAACGGTCCCGGCTGGGGCACCACGCCGAGCTATCCACCGCCGTCGAGCGAAGCGCAGTACGGCACCGCACACACCGGCGGGACCGAGGCGCCGACCGGCGGGCAGTACGCCGGCAGCGGACCCGTCTACGGGGCCCCCGACCCGCAGTTCCAGAGCGGGCCGCAGTACCCGACCCCGGCCGGGCCGGGCTACGGTCCCACCGGCGGCTACGGTCCCACCGGCTACGGCGCCTACGGCGATCCCTCCGCGCCGTACGGACGGGATCCGGCGACGGGCGAGCCCTACTCCGACAAGTCGAAGACCACCGCGGGCCTGTTGCAGCTGCTGCTGCCCTTCGTCGGGATCTGCGGTGTCGGGCGGCTCTACCTCGGAAGCACCGCGGTCGGCCTCATCCAGCTTCTGGGGCTGTGGATCGGCGGACTGCTGACCATCCTCCTGGTCGGCTTCGTGATCATCCCGGTGATCTGGGTGTGGTCCGTCATCGACGGGATCATGATGCTCACCGGCAGCGTCCGCGACTCCGACGGCCGCCCGCTGCGGCCCTGACCCACCCACCCGACGGCCGGTCGCGCCTCTCGCGCGGCCGGCCGTCGCGCGCGTAGACTGGCCGCCACCGGGACCGATCCCCGGTTCGATCGTCGGGCGGAACTGGTCCGGCCACCCATACCGCAGCGCACGCCCGTCGTGGCGACCCCGTCGGGGCCGCCCATCCGACGACGCGCGACGTCGCCGCCACACCGGCGACGTGGAGGTGGACCGGTGCGGCATTCCGGGATGCCCGAGCCCCGCGGACTCTACGACCCCGACCGCGAATCGGATTCCTGCGGCGTGGGCGCGATCGTCGACCTGCGTGGCCGCAGCACCCACCGCACCGTCGCCGACGCACTCACCGCGCTGCGCAACCTCGGCCACCGCGGCGCCTGCGGTCGCGAACCCGCCAGCGGTGACGGCGCCGGCATCACCCTCGCGGTCCCCGCCGCGCTCCTCGACGCCGTCACCGGCTTCGAGCTCCCGCCGCCGGGGTACTACGCCACCGGCCTGTGCTTTCTGCCCCGCGACCCGCGGCGCCGGGCGACGGCGCGACGGCGGATCCACGCGCTCGCGGCCGAGGAGGATCTCCAGATCCTCGGCTGGCGCGAGGTTCCCGTCGACCCGTCCGGCCTCGGGCGCACCGCCGGAGCGTGCCGACCCCACATCAGCCAGCTGTTCGTCGCCGCCCCGCGCACGGGCGGCGCCCGGCCCGCCGGCGTGGACCTCGACCGGCGGGTGTATCCGCTGCGGCGCCGCGCCGAGCACACCGGCGACGTCTATTTCCCGTCGCTGTCCGCCCGCACCGTCGTCTACAAGGGCATGCTCACGGCACAGCAGTTGCCGGCGTTCTTCCCCGACCTGCGCGATCCGCGCTGCGCCAGCCCGATCGCGCTCGTGCACAGCCGTTTCTCCACCAACACCTTCCCGTCGTGGCGGCTCGCCCAACCGTTCCGGTACAGCGCCCACAACGGCGAGATCAATACGATCCGCGGCAACCGCAACCGGATGCACGCCCGCGAGGGACTCCTGCGCACCGGCCTGCTGCCCGGCGACCTGACCCGGTTGTTCCCGGTCTGCGCCCCCGACATGTCGGACTCGGCCTCCCTCGACGAGGTCCTCGAACTGCTCCACCTCGCCGGGCGCTCGCTGCCGCACGCGGTGACCATGCTCGTCCCGCCCGCATGGGAGAACGAGCCCGACCTCGATCCCCGGCGACGCGCCTTCCACCGCTTCCACGCCGCGCTGCTCGAACCGTGGGACGGGCCGGCGTGCCTGCCCTTCACCGACGGACGGCTGTTCGGTGCCGTGCTCGACCGCAACGGGCTGCGACCCGGCCGGTGGTGCCGCACCGCCGACGACCGCGTCCTGTTCGGCAGTGAAACCGGAATCCTCGACCTGCCACCGGAACACATCGTGCACAAGGGCCGGCTCGAGCCGGGCCGGATGCTCCTCGTCGACACCGTCGCCGGCCGCATCGTGCCGCCCGACGAACTGCTCGACACCCTCGCCGCCGCCCACCCCTACGGTCGGTGGCTGCGTGACGGGCAGATCGACCTGGCGGATCTGCCCCGCCGGGGCGGGCACCCCGCCCCGGACCACGACCAGGGCCGGACGCACCGGCTGTTCGGGTACACCCGCGAGGACCTCGAGGTGCTGCTCGAACCGATGGCCGCGACCGGTGCCGAACCGCTCGGCTCGATGGGCGCCGACATCGCCCCCGCGGTGCTGTCGCCGCGTCCCCGGCTGCTCTACGACTACGTCGTCGAATTGTTCGCGCAGGTCACCAACCCGCCGTTGGACGCGATCCGCGAACGGGTCGTCACCTCGATGCGGCGCGTCGCCGGCCCGGAGGACAACCTGTTCGACGCGTCCCCGAAGTCGTGCCGGCAACTGGTGCTCCCCGGCCCGGTTCTCGACACCGACGAACTCGCCGCCGTCGCGGCACTCGGCCCGGACGGGCCGCGCCCGGACCTCGCCTCCCGGGTACTGCCCGCGCACTTCGCGGCCGGCGGCGACCCCGGCGAGGCCCTCGCCGCCGGGCTCGCGGACCTGCGCCGCGCCGCCGACGCCGCCATCGACGCCGGCCGGGGCATCCTGATCGTCACCGACCGCGGTTGCGGGCCGGACCGCGTCCCCATCCCCTCCCTGCTCGCCGTCTCCGCCGTGCACCACCACCTCGTCCGCACGCGGCGGCGCACCCGCGTCGCGCTGATCGCCGAATCCGGGGATGCGCGCGAGGTCCACCACGTGGCCGCGCTCGTCGGATTCGGCGCCGCGACGGTGTGCCCCTACGTCGCCCTCGACACCGTGCGCTCACTCGCGGCCGCCGGGCGCATCCCCGGCACGGACCCGGCGACGGCCGCGGCGAACTACCGGCGCGCCGTCGTCTCCGGGGTTCGCGAGGTGATGGCCAAGCTCGGAATCTCCACCCTCGCCTCGTACACGGCGGCGCAGACATTCGAGGCCGTCGGCCTTGCCCGCGAGGTCGTGGACGCGTATCTTCCCGGCACCGTCTCCCGGCTGGGCGGCGCGAGCCTCGCCGACCTGGCCCGCGACGCCCGTCGCCGGCACCGGACCGCCTTCGAGAACCGGTGCGCCGAAACGGCTCTCGACAGTGGGGGCGTCTACCGGTATCGACGCGACGGCGAACCTCACCTGTTCACCCCGGAGACGGTGTTCCTGCTGCAGCACGCGACCCGCACCGGGCGGGTGGACGTCTACGCGCGGTACTGCGCCGAGATCGACCGGCTCGCCGCCGCGGGCGGAACCCTGCGCGGGCTGTTGCGCACCGTCGCCGCGGATCCGATCCCGCTCGACGAGGTCGAGCCGGTGGAGGACATCGTGCGCCGCTTCGCCACGGGGGCGATGAGCTACGGTTCGATCTCCGGTGAGGCGCACGAGACCCTCGCCGTCGCGATGAACCGCCTCGGCGGCCGGTCGAACTCGGGGGAGGGCGGGGAGGATCCCGACCGCCTCGGTGACCCGCTGCGCCGCAGCGCCGTCAAGCAGGTCGCCAGCGGCCGCTTCGGTGTCACCGCCGCCTACCTCGCCGACGCGACCGACCTGCAGATCAAGATGGCGCAGGGAGCGAAACCCGGTGAGGGTGGCCAGCTTCCCGGCCACAAGGTGTACCCGTGGATCGCCCGTACCCGGCACGCCACCACGGGCGTCGGACTGATCTCCCCGCCGCCGCACCACGACATCTACTCCATCGAGGACCTCGCCGAACTCGTCCACGACCTGCGGTGCGCCAACCCGCAGGCCCGCATCCACGTCAAGCTCGTCAGCGGCGTCGGCGTCGGCATCGTCGCCGCCGGCGTCGCCAAGGCCCATGCCGACGTGGTGCTGATCTCCGGCCACGACGGCGGCACCGGGGCGGCCCTGCTCACCGCCCTGCAGCACACCGGCACCCCGTGGGAGATCGGGCTCGCCGAAACCCAGCAGACCCTCGTGCTGAGCGGCCTGCGCGACCGCATCACCGTGCAGTGCGACGGCGGGCTGCGCACCGGCCGCGACGTGATGATCGCGGCGCTGCTCGGCGCCGAGGAGTTCGGGTTCGCCACGGCACCCCTGGTGGTCCTCGGCTGCATCCTCATGCGGGTGTGCCACCTCGACACGTGTCCCGTCGGCATCGCCACCCAGAACCCCGAACTGCGGGAGAAGTTCACCGGCAGAGCGGAATTCGTGGAGCAGTTCTTCCGGTTCGTCGCCGGGGACGTGCGCCGGCGGCTCGCGGCGCTGGGCCTGTCCCGCCTCGACGACGCCGTCGGCCGGGTCGACCTGCTCGAACCCGACGCGGCACTCGAGCACTGGCGTCGCCGGGGACTCGACCTCGCACCCCTGTTCACCCCGCCGGCCGACGCCCTCGGGGCACCCCCGCAGCGCCGCCGTACCCGCCCCGCGGCCGGACCGCCCGACGCGCCGCTGGACCGTGACCTCATCGCCCGCGCGGCCCCCGCCCTCGACGACGGCCGTCCCGTGCATCTCACCGCCGCCGTCACCAACCGCGACCGCGCCGTCGGCACCCTGCTCGGCTGGACCACCGGTCGACGGTGCCCCACCGGCCTGAGCGACGACACGGTGCGGATCGATTTGTACGGCAGCGCCGGGCAGTCCCTCGGTGCCTTCCTGCCCGTCGGCATCACCGTCACCGTCACCGGCGACGCCAACGACTATGTCGCCAAGGGCCTGTCCGGCGGACGGGTGGTGGTGCGCCCCGACCCGGCCGCGCCGTTCGACCCGCACGAGCAGATCGTCGCCGGCAACACCGTCCTGTACGGGGCCACCTCCGGGGAGTTGTTCCTGCACGGCCGGGTGGGGGAGCGCTTCGCGGTGCGCAATTCCGGCGCCGACGCCGTGTGCGAGGGCACCGGCGACCATGCCTGCGAGTACATGACCGGGGGCCGCGTCGTGATCCTCGGCGCCACCGGCCGCAACCTCGGCGCCGGCATGTCCGGGGGGCTGGCCTACGTCCTCGACCTCGAGCCCGGCCGCGTCAACACCGCCTCCGTGCAACTGCAGCCCGTCGACGACGGCGACCTCGCTCCGCTGCGTGACCTGATCGCCCGCCACCACGCGCGCACCGGATCGGCGGTCGCCGGGGAGATCCTCGCCGAATGGCCCGGCAGTGCGGTCCGGTTCACCGCGGTGGTGCCCGAGGATCTGATCCGCGTCCGCGCCGCGGCGTGCGAGCGCCCCACCCCGGTGGGAGCCGACGGTGCCTGATCCCCGCGGATTCCTGCGCTACGACCGACGCGAACCGCCGCGCCGGCCCGCCGCCGAGCGCGTCCGCGACTGGGCGGAGGTGCACCGGGCGCAGCCCCCGGACGAGGAGGCGCTCTCGATCCGGGAGCAGGCCGCCCGCTGCATGGACTGCGGTATCCCCTTCTGCCACAGCGCCGGCACCGGCTGCCCGCTCGGCAACCTCATCCCCGAATGGAACGACCTGGTGCGTCGTGACCTGTGGGCCGAGGCCGCCGACCGGCTGCACGCCACCGACAACTTCCCCGAGTTCACCGGCCGGCTGTGCCCGGCACCCTGTGAATCCGCCTGCGTGCTCGCCCGGGACGACCACACCGCGGGCGTGACCGTCGAACGGATCGAGCGGGCGATCGCCGACCGGGCCTGGGCCGACGGCCGCGTGCCGCCGCGCCCCCCGGCCCGCGGCACCGGGAGATCCGTCGCCGTCGTCGGCTCCGGACCGGCGGGTCTCGCCGCGGCCCAGCAGCTCACCCGCGCCGGACACGCCGTGACCGTCCTCGAACGCGCCGACCGGCTCGGCGGACTGCTGCGCTACGGCATCCCGGCGTTCAAGATGGACAAGGCCCTCGTCGACAGGCGCCTCGCGCAGATGCGCGCCGAGGGCACGGTCTTCCGCACCGGCACCGAGGCCGGGATCGACCCGGATGTCGCCACGCTGCGGGCCGGCTTCGACGCGGTGGTCCTCGCGGTCGGGGCCGGCCGCGCCCGCGACCTGGCCGTCCCGGGGCGGGAACTCGGCGGGGTGCACCCCGCGATGGAGTACCTCGTCGCCGCCAACCACGAGTGCGAGGGCGACGGGCCCGCGGCCCTCACCGCCGCCGGACGGCACGTGGTGATCGTCGGCGGCGGGGACACCGGCGCCGACTGCTTCGGCACCGCACTGCGTCAGGGCGCGCGTTCCGTCACCCAGCTCGACTATCGGCCCCGGCCGCCCGGACGCCGCGACGAGGACGTCACGCCGTGGCCGCTCGCGCCGTGGGTGCTGCGAACGGCGCCCGCGCACGAGGAGGGCGGGACCCGCCGGTTCGAAGTGACGGTGCAGCGCTTCGTCGGTTCCCGTGGGCGGGTGCGGGCGCTCGAACTGGCCGAGGTCGACGCGCGCCGCCTCCCCCTCGGGGACCCCTTCGAGATTCCCTGCGACCTCGCCCTCCTCGCCGTCGGCTTCGAGGGGGTCCAGCGCGGACCGCTCCTCGACGTTCTCGGCCTGACCCCCGGCGTCCGGGGCACTCTCGACTGCGACGAGCGCTGGCAGACCTCGGCCCCGGGGGTGTTCGTGTGCGGCGACGCCCACCGCGGTGCGTCGCTGGTGGTGTGGGCGATCGCCGAGGGACGCGCGGCGGCGCGCGGTGTGGACGCGTTCCTCACGGGCGAGTCGGCGCTGCCGGCGCCGGTCCATCCCCGGTCGCTGCATCTGGACCCCCGGCGTTTCCCGGCTCGGCCGCCCGGGTAGGCCACCCGGGAGCGGCGCACCCGTCGCCGCAGGAAAGGAGCGTCATGAGCACGATCACCGAGTCGGTCGACGTCCATGTCCCGATCCGTACGGCCTACAACCAGTGGACGCAGTTCGAGGAGTTCCCCCGTTTCATGGAGGGCGTCGAGCGGATCCGCCAGATCGACGACACCCACACCCACTGGGTCGTCAAGGTCGCCGGCGGGACGAAGGAGTTCGACGCCACGATCACCGAGCAGCATCCCGACGAGCGCGTCGCATGGAGGTCCGACGCCGGGCCGGACCACGCCGGCGTGATCACCTTCCACCGGCTCGACGACACCACCACGCGGGTCACCGCGCAGATGGACATCGACCCCGAGGGCTTCTTCGAGAACGTCGCCGACAAGCTCGGCCTCCTCGATCGCCGCGTGAAGAGCGACATGCGGCACTTCAAGCAGTTCATCGAGGAACGCGGCGTCGCCGACGGCGCATGGCGCGGTGAGGTCGATCGTCCCGGCCCGTGACCGTGGACTTCCGGCCGAAGGAGACCCCGTGACGGAGAAGAAGCCGACCGACGGCAACCGGCCCAAGGGGGGCCGGCCCGGCCCGGTGGACGAGGGCAAGAACGGCGGCATGGCGACTCGGGAGCACGCCCCGGAAATCGCCGAGAACCCCACCGCCGAGAACTCCACCGACGACTGATCGCAGAGGCCGGAAGGGGCGATGCGGCCGAACCGCATCGCCCCTTCCGCCGTCGCACGGGCTGTCGACGGTCACGGCGTGCCGGGGTCGAGGGCGTCCTCCGTCGGCGCCGCCCGACCCGGCTTCGAGCCCGCGCCCGGCTGTGATTCAGGCGCTCGCGGCCGCGGTGGTGCCGGATCCGCTCGCGCGCAGGTCCGTGAGGAAGGCGTTGGCCCACCGGTCGACGTCGTGGTGGAGCACCTGGGTGCGCAGGGACTGCATCCGGCGCGCCGCCGTCGCCGGTTCCTCGGTGGCGGCGATGACGATCGCGCGTTTGACGGCGTCGAGATCGTGCGGGTTGACCAGATGAGCGCGGCGCAGCTCGCTGGCCGCCCCGGTGAACTCGCTCAGAACGAGGGCACCGGTGCCGTCGGTGCGGCAGGCGATGTACTCCTTGGCGACGAGGTTCATGCCGTCGCGCAGGGGTGTGACGAGCATGACGTCCGCCGCGCTGTACAGGGCCATGAGCTCGTCGCGGTCGACGGGCCGGTGCAGGTAGTGCACCACCGGTCGGCCCAGCTGCCCGTACTCGCCGTTGAGGTGGCCGACCTTGCGCTCGATGTCCTCGCGCAACTGGGCGTAGGCGGACACGCGCTCGCGACTCGGGGTGGCCAGCTGCACCATGACGACCTTCTCGGGGTCGAGGGTGCCCTCGTCGAGCAGCTCGTGCAGCGCTTCGAGCCGAATGTCGATGCCCTTGGTGTAGTCGAGCCGGTCCACGCCCAGCAGCAGGGTCTCGGGGTTGCCGAGTTCCTCGCGAACCTGCGCGGCCCGCTCGCGGATGTGGGGGGACCGGACGCGTTCGGCGAAGTGGGCCGAGTCGATCGAGATGGGGAAGGCGCCGACCTGCACCCGCCGGTCGCCGACGTCGACGGTGCCCACGCA
Organism: Rhodococcus sp. YH1; assembly: GCF_009939605.1. Lineage (NCBI taxonomy): Bacteria > Bacillati > Actinomycetota > Actinomycetes > Mycobacteriales > Nocardiaceae > Rhodococcus > Rhodococcus sp. YH1. The sequence goes on from NZ_WVTE01000109.1 coordinate 106,474, forward strand.
CGAGTCCAGGTCGGAGTGCGCGCTCGTGTGCAGACCGAGCAGCCGCTGTGCCAGGAACAGGAAGTTGCGGGCGCCGCCGGGCAGGTGGAAGCCCACCAGGTCGGCGCCGAGCAGGCCCTCCACGACGGCGGTGCGCCACGGCAGTTGCAGGAACAGCTCGGTGGGCGGGAAGGGGATGTGCAGGAAGAAGCCGATCTTCAGGTCGGGCCGGAGGTCGCGCAGCATCTTGGGCACGAGCTGGAGCTGGTAATCGTGCACCCACACCGTCGCGCCCGGGGCGGCCGCGTCGGCCGCGGCCTCGGCGAAGCGGCGGTTGACCGCGACGTATGTCCGCCACCACGTGCGGTCGTAGGCGGGAGCGACGATCGCGTCGTGGTACAGCGGCCACAGCGTCGCGTTGGAGAATCCCTCGTAGTAGCCGGCGACCTCGCCTTCGGTGAGGGAGACCGGATGCAGCGTGATGCCGTCCTCGGTGAACGGATCGAAGGCGACGTCGGGGGCGCCGGGCCAGCCCACCCACGCGCCGTCGGCGGCGCGCAGCACCGGCTCCAGGGCGGTGACGAGCCCGCCCGGGCTGCGGCGCCACCCGCCGCGCCCGTCGTCGGCCGACGGGTCGTAGTCCACGGGGAGCCGATTGGCCACCACCACCAGGTCCGCTGCGGTCATCGCGTCGCGCCTCCTTGCTCGACACCGGGGCCGGTCGCTCCGGCGACTGCCGTCGAACTCGTACTTATGACAAGTAGTTTTTGTGTATCACTCGGGGCGGGGCGCGGAGGCACTTCGCCGCGCTCGGTATCCCGGGAAGCGACGCCCCCGCACCCCGCTGGTAGATAATCTGTCTCGCACAATAGAAATTTTGTCAAATGGAAGATGCAATTACCGCGGAACACCGGCCCGGTGCGGTGCGACGGGGAGGGTATCGACGATGTCCTTGCCGCGGAGGGTGGCACGGGCTTGCTTGCCGGCGGTTTCGGCGCCCGGGTGCCGGGGTAATCCGGCTGCGGGGTGCCCGGCACCTACGTGCCGACACCGGCGGGCCGGCGAGACGGCCCGCGGAGGTACTACACACGAGCCTGTAGGAGGAATCGAAGATGGCGAAGTTCACCGTCCCCGGCCTGAGCGACAGCGAGGGCGTCCGGGTGGCCGAAGTGCTGCAGAATCGGCTCAGCGCCTACAACGACCTGCACCTCACCCTCAAGCACGTTCACTGGAACGTCGTGGGACCGAACTTCATCGGCGTGCACGAGATGATCGATCCGCAGGTCGACGCGGTCCGCGGATTCGCCGACGACGTCGCCGAACGCATCGCCGCGCTCGGGTCGTCCCCGAAGGGGACCGCGGGCGCGATCGAGAAGGACCGCTCGTGGGACGACTACTCGGTGGGGCGGGACACCGCCCAGGCCCACCTCGCCGCCCTCGACCTGGTGTACGACGGCGTGATCGGGGACTGCCGCAAGGCGATTTCTGAGGTCGGGGAGATCGATCCGATCACCGAGGACCTGCTCATCGGGCAGACGCGCGACCTCGAGAAGTTCCAGTGGTTCGTCCGGGCACATCTCGAGAACTCGGCCGGAACCCTCGCGCACGAGGGCGCGCGCACCGAACGGCAGGCCGCGGACGAAGCCCGCTGAGCGGGCGAGCCGCCGGCCGGGTCCTTCGCCCGCCGCTGCGCGCAGACATCACCGGCCGCCGGACAGCGCATTGCACCCCCGCGCCGTCCGGCGGCCGGGGGTGTCCGCTGGAGGTCGCTCAGCTGTTGCCGTTGTCCGCCCGCAGGCGCGCGTTGTCCGACTCGAGTCGCGCATTGGCATCCTCGAGCCGGGCCTTGTCGGATTCCAGGCGAGCCTTGTCCGATTCGAGCCGGGCATTGTGGGATTCGAGACGTGCGTTGTGGGACGCCAGTTCGGCGTGGTTCGACTCGAGGCGGAAGATCTGGGCGATGCCGGCCAGATTGATGCCCTCGGCGAGGAGTTCGCCGATGCGTCGCAGGCGCGCCACGTCCTCGTCGCTGTAGCGGCGGGTGCCGCCTTCGGTGCGCGCGGGGCTGAGCAGTCCGCGGCGTTCGTACAGGCGCATGGACTGCGGATCGACCCCGGACAGCTCGGAGGCCACCGAAATGCCGTAGACACCGCGGCGGGAGTGCGGTAGCGGCTCCTTCCTCGTTTTCTCCATTTCAGATTCCCTCGTTCGGTGTCCTCGCTGCCATGGCCTCCGGTGTGCCGAATCTACCCGATCGCCACAGGAAACCTTCCGTGCCGGAGACAATTCCCGGGCGACGCCGGCGCGGGCTCGGACCGCCGGGAAGCGGGCTCTCCGGTACGAATATCTCTCTTGTATGACACACATTTTATGCATCGCGTGGGGTGGCCGCGATCGATGCCGCGCCGTTTCCGTGCCCCGCCCCCGCCGTCCGGACGGGAGTGCCGTCCTGCGCCGCGGGCGCACCCCGCCGGATCCGTCTCCGTCACAGGGGGTTCCGCGGGCCGCTCCGGCACCGACGAGATCGGGCGCCGCATCCGGCGGAGGTACGGGGACGGCCGGACCGATGCCCGGGGCAACCGGACGTCGGCCCTCGGCCGAGCGGGCACGGCGTCGGCTGTGCTCCGCCACCGCCGCACGGGTACTAGGCTCGACCGCGTGACCCGACGCACCAAGATCGTTTGCACCATGGGCCCGGCCACGGCAGACCCCGAGGTCCTGAGGGAACTCGTCGACGCCGGGATGGACGTGGCCCGCCTCAACTTCAGCCACGGCGAACACGCCGATCACGAGGCCCACTACCGCCGCGTGCGGGAGGCCTCCGATACCAGCGGGCATGCCGTCGGCATCCTCGCCGACCTGCAGGGCCCGAAGATCCGCCTCGGCCGGTTCGCCGAGGGGCCGACGGTGTGGAATACCGGCGAGATCGTCCGGATCACCGTCGACGACGTCGAGGGAACCCACGACCGGGTCTCGACCACCTACAAGCAGCTCGCCGACGACGCGCGCCCGGGGGATCGCCTGCTCGTCGACGACGGCAAGGTCGGCTTGGTCGTCGAGCACGTCGAGGGCAGGGATGTGGTCTGCCGCGTCACCGAGGGTGGGCCGGTCAGCAACAACAAGGGCGTGTCCCTGCCGGGGATGAACATCTCGGTTCCGGCGCTGTCGGAGAAGGACATCGAGGATCTCGAGTTCGCCATGCGGCTCGGCGTGGACTTCGTCGCCTTGTCGTTCGTGCGCTCCCCGGCCGACATCGAGCTCGTGCACGAGGTGATGGATCGGGTGGGCCACCGCGTGCCGGTGATCGCCAAGCTCGAGAAGCCCGAGGCCATCGAGAATCTCGAGGCGGTCGTGCTGGCGTTCGATGCGGTGATGGTCGCCCGCGGTGACCTCGGCGTCGAGATGCCGCTCGAGGAGGTGCCGCTGGTGCAGAAGCGGGCGATCCAGATCGCCCGCGAGAACGCCAAGCCCGTCATCGTGGCCACGCAGATGCTCGAGTCGATGATCGAGAACTCCCGGCCGACCCGCGCCGAGGCCTCCGACGTCGCCAACGCGGTCCTCGACGGTGCGGACGCGGTGATGCTCTCCGGCGAGACGTCGGTGGGCAAGTACCCGGTCGAGACGGTGCGGACGATGGCCCGCATCATCGCGGCCGTGGAGTCCGATCCCACCCGGGTGCCGGCGCTGACCCACGTGCCGCGCACCAAGCGCGGGGTGATCTCCTACGCGGCGCGCGACATCGGCGAGCGGCTCGACGCCAAGGCGCTGGTGGCGTTCACCCAGTCCGGCGACACGGTGCGGCGCCTGGCGCGGCTGCACACCCGGCTGCCGCTGCTGGCGTTCACCCCGGTCCCGCACATCCGCAGCCAGCTGGCGCTGACATGGGGCACCGAGACCTTCTCCGTCGAGCCGGTCGACACGACCGACGTGATGGTGCAGCAGGTCGACGCGGCGCTGCTCTCGCTCGGCCGGTACCAGCGCGGCGACCTCGTGGTCATCGTGGCCGGGTCCCCGCCCGGCCGCTCCGGGTCGACCAACCTGATCCACGTGCACCGGATCGGGGAGAAGGACACCCATTGAGCCGTCGCACCGCGACCGATCTCGAGGTCCTCGTCGACCTGCTCGATCTCGAGCAGGTCGACGAGGACCTCTACCGGGGTGAGCACCCGATCCAGGTGGGCAGCCGCACCTTCGGCGGCCAGCTCGTCGCTCAGGCCCTGATCGCGGCCGGCCGCACGGTCGGGGACCGGCCGGTGCACGCGCTCAACGCCCACTTCATCCGCGGCGGCGACGTCAAGGCGCCGATCGAGTACCGGGTGGTCCGGCACCGCGACGGCCGGGATTTCGCGAACCGCATGGTCACCGCCTCCCAGAACGGCCAGGAGCTGTTCGTCATGCTCGCCGCCTTCCAGCGGTGGGGCAAAGGGCTCGAACATGCGGTGAGCGTTCCCGAGGTGCCCTACCCCGATGTGCTGCCGCCGCTCGGGGACCACCTGTCCGGGTTCGAGGATCACCTGCCGCACTTCGTCAACGCCCTCAAGCCGATCGACATGCGGTACGCCAACGACCCCGCCTGGATCCTCAAGGGCACCGGGGAACGTCTCTCGCACAACCGGGTGTGGATGCGCGCCGACGGCGCGCTGCCCGAGGATGCGCTCCTGCACGCCGCCACCCTGGCCTACAGCTCCGATACCACCGTGCTCGACTCGATCCTCACCACCCACGGGCTGTCCTGGGGGCTGGACCGGATCGTCGCCGCCACCGTCAACCACTCCATGTGGTTCCACCGGCCGGTCCGGTTCGACGAGTGGATTCTGTACGCCACCGAGTCCCCGGTCGCGGCGGGATCGCGCGGGCTGGCGACGGGCCGCTACTTCACCCTCGAGGGGGAACTCGTGGCGACGGTCGTGCAGGAGGGACTGATCCGTCATTTCCCGCGCCGCGGCTGACGTGGGCGACCGTGTCCGCGCCCCCGCCGGCCGCGGGGGCGCGGACACACGCGCCCTCGCCGTCACCGCCCGGTCCGCCGCCTGCCGCGCAGTCCCTCGTCCCGCGTGGGGCGCTTCTCATTCCTCCACCCGGCGACGGCGGCGGTCGAGTTCGTCGAGGATCAGCCCCAGTCCGTAGTCGAACTCGTCCGCGAACGAGTAGTCCTTTCCGATCACCAGTTCGCCGACCATTTCCGCCAGGTAGGGGTAGGCGTCGGCCGGCACGTCGATCTCCGAGGCGAACTCCTCGGCGCCGTCCGCCGACGCGAAGGGCAGTTTCAGTTCGGTGAGCACGAAGCCGTACACGTATGCGTCGATCACCGAGAAGGCGTGGGAAGCAAGGGCAACCGGGAAGCCGTTCGTGCGCAGGCAACCGAGCACGGCGTCGTGGTGCCGCAAGAGCGACGGACCGGGCGAACGGCGGGACTCGATCAAGGTCAGCGCCCAGGGATGCCGGGCGAGCACGTTCCGCGCCGAGGTCGCCCGGTGCAACATCGCAGGCCGCCACGGTTCGCCCGGTCCGGGCAGCACGATTCCCGCGAAGATCCAGTCCGCGAGCCCATCGAGCAGATCGTCCTTGTTGGCGACGTGGTGGTAGAGAGACATTGCCTCCACGCCGAGTTCCTTGCCGACGTTGCGCATGCTCACCGCGGTGAGGCCGCCGCGGTCGGCTACGCGAACCGCGGCCTCGATGATCCCGATGCGGCTCAGCCCCGGCCGTTCGTTCATGTCTCCCTCACGACTCTTGCGTACTTACAGGCGTAAGCCTAGTCTTCCCGGACAAGACTTACATCCGTAAGGGAGGGCTCATGAAGGCCGCAATCGTCGACAGGTACGGGCCACCGCACGTCGTCCGCGTCGCGGAGGTGCCCACTCCGGTCCCCCGGGACACGGAAGTCCTCGTCCGCGTCGTCGCCGCGGCCGTGACGGCCGCGGACTCGCGGATCCGCGCGGCCCGCTTCCCCCGCGGATTCGGCCCGTTCGCCCGGCTGATGTTCGGCGTGTTCCGGCCCAGGCGAAAGATCCTGGGCGGCACCTTCTCCGGTGTCGTCGAGTCGGTCGGCGCGAGGGCCGGCGGGTACACCCGTGGCGACGAAGTGTGCGGCATGACCGGACTCGCAATGGGGGCGCACGCGGAATACGTCACGGTCCCGGCGGAGCGGGTGGTTCGCAAACCGGCAGCGGTCACTCACCCGGATGCGGCGGCGCTGCTCTTCGGCGGGACCACCGCGTTGCACTTCCTGCGAGACAAGGCCTCACCGGGACGCGGCGATTCTGTGCTCGTGAACGGGGCGTCGGGCGCGATCGGAACCAACGCCGTTCAGCTGGCCAAGCATTTCGGCGCCACCGTCACGGCCGTCACCAGCACCGCCAACCTCGGCCTCGTCTCCGGCCTCGGCGCCGACAAGGTCATCGACTACACGGTCACCGATGTGTCCGACCTGACCGACCGCTTCGACGTCGTACTCGACACTGTCGGCAACCTCACCCCCTCGTCCGGACGGAAGCTCCTCACCGACGGGGGCGTTCTGTTGCTTGCGGTGGCAAACCTGTGGGAGACCATGCGCCCCGGCGCCGATGTCAAGACGGGTGCTGCGCCCGAGCGACCCGAGGACGTCGAGTTCCTCCTGGAGTTGTCGGCCGCCGGTCGGCTCGTCGCCGTCACCGACGACATCGGTGGTCTCGACCAGATCGTATCGGCCCACACGCGAGTGGACTCCGGCCACAAGGTCGGCAACATCATCGTCCGGCCCGCGGGGTGACGGCACCACGCCGAAGCCGAGGATTCTGTCGAGCGGGTGGCCCTGCGATGGCGGAAACTGGGCCGATGACGATGTTCACCCCGATCAACCCGGCCGATCTGGCCGGCGTCATCGCCGAACGCGCAGCCGGGCACCGCCGACGGGTGTGCGTCGGGATCTCTGCCGCCGACGCGGCCGCACCGCTGAACCTTGCGGAGGAGGTCGCCGCGCGCCTGCGCGTCGAGGGCCGGCCGGCGGCAGTGCTGTCGCTCCACGACTTCGTGCGCCCGGCCTCGCTCCGTTTCGAGCACGGACGCACCGATCACGAGAGCTACCGGACGAACTGGTTCGACTACGGCGCGCTCGACCGCGAAGTCGTTCGGGGACTTCACGAAAAGAAGCGATGGCTGCCGCGGTTGTGGGACGAGGCGGGGGACCGGTCGGCTCGTGCCCGCCGGGTGGACGCTCCCGACGGTCAGGTGCTCGTGGTCGCCGGCCCGATGTTGCTCGGTCGCGGACTCGCCTTCGACGTCGCGGTGCACCTGGCGATGTCGCGGGCCGCGTTGGGCCGGCTGACGCCCGACGAGGACCGCTGGACGATCCCGCCGCTGCTCGAGCACGACGCCGCCGCGGCCGCGGAGGCCGACATCGTCGTGCGGTACGACCATCCGGATCGCCCGGCGATGCACGCCGACGGTGCGGCCCGGTCCGGGAACGGGGACCGGCGATCCGGTCAGCGGCAATGAGCCGGTCGGCGGGTGGGTCCCGATCCCGGGCGGCGGGCGATCGCACGCACACCGGGCCCCGACGTCGAGCCTCGACCGGTCAACGAGCGCTACATCCTCGCCCCGGGGGCCCTGTGCGCGTCATGGGGCGCACGGGCGGTCACAGCTTGTAACCGATCGTGCGCAGCAGTGCCTTGCGGTCGGCGACGTCGGCGCTCGTCTCCACGCCGAGGGGTGGGTTCCCGTCGATCACCCCGGCAATGCCTCGGCCGAGCTCCGTCTCGGCCACGATGATCTCGACGGCGTTGGCCGTGGCGCAGAAGATGCCGCATACCTCCGGTACCTGCTTCAGCGTGTTCAGGATGTTCACCGGATAGCCGTCCTCTACGAACACGAAGAACGAGTGGCCTGCGCCGACCGCCAGGGCGTTGCGCCTGGCCAATTCGACGAGCCGGTCGTCGTTGCCCGAGAAGCGCACGAGGCGAGGTCCGGAGGCTTCGCAGAACGCGACTCCGAACCGGAGGTGGGGACTCACCCCGGCCAGTGCTTCGTGCAGGTCCTCGACGGTCTTGATGAAGTGGGCCTGCCCGACGACGACGTTCATGTCGTCGGGCTTGTCGATCGCCACGATGTGCAGCTCCACGATCGCCTCCTCGGATGCCCTGCGGCTCGGCAGGCCAGCGTCGACAGACAGTCTGCCCCGCTGGGCAACCCGGGGGCAACGACGGGAGAACGGGAGAGGACCGGAGCGGATCTGCCGAACCCGGCTGGGGTGCGGCGCTGGCAGGGCCGGATCCGGGATCGGACCGGCGCGGGTTCTCGGCACGCAACATCCCGGATGGTGTTCTCGCCCAGCCGGTCCCGCACCGCGTCGGCGACCGACGCCGGCGCAGGCTTCGGCTGGTGGGGCTGCCCGAAGCCGAAGCCTGCGTCGACGGGATCCTCGGCAGGATCGCCGTCACCGTGAGTCACACCGGCATGCACCGCTGCGCGCGCCGGCAACGCGGGACGGTCGAAGGCACGGAGGGCTCCCCGTCGTGTCCGTGCGGGTCCGCGGCAGCACCCGCACGCCCGTGCGGCGGATGCCCGAGGGACCAATGCCCCTATGCCGGCCGTTCCGGGCGGCGCATGATCGGCTCGACGCGATCTGCACCGGAGGGAGCGGCCGTGACGACCAGCAGCGACGCGGTGATCCGCAAGACGGCCGACGACCTGCGGGTCCCGCCGAACCTGTCGGACTACGAGGCCACCTGTGCCCGGTTCACGTGGGACGAGGCGGCGGCGCAGGTGCCGGGCCCCCCGGGCGGGGGGTGCAACATCGCCTGGTCGGCGGTCGACCGGCACGCCGACGGCCCGCTGCGGGACCGTCCCGCCCTCCGGTTCCTCGGTGCCGGTGACGCGACGGGCCGTATCGACGTCACGGAGTTGTCGTACGGCGACCTCGCAGACCGCGTCCGCCGCTTCACCCGCGTCCTGCGCGACCTCGGAATCGGCAAGGGCGACCGGCTGTTCGTGTTCTCCGGCCGGATCCCCGAGCTGTACATCGCCGTCCTCGGTGCCCTGCGCAACGGCACGGTCGTCACCCCGCTGTTCTCGGCCTTCGGTCCCGAACCCCTGCTCACCCGCCTCGAACTCGGCTCCGCACAGGTATTGGTGACCACGGAGGCGCTATACCACCGGCGCGTCGCGGGGGTGCGCGACCGGGTGCCGACCCTCGAGCACGTGCTGCTCGTCGGCGACGACGACGCCGCCACCGCCGTTCCCGGCACCCTCGACCTACGGGCCCTGCTCGACGCCGCCGAGCCGGCCGCCGATCCCACACCCACCACCGCCGGCGACCCGTCGTTGCTGCACTTCACGAGCGGCACCACCGGCACCCCCAAGGGGGCGCTGCACGTGCACGGCGCCGTCGTCACCCACTACGCCACCGGCCGATACGCCCTCGACCTGCATCCCGACGACATCTACTGGTGCACCGCCGATCCCGGCTGGGTGACGGGCACGTCGTACGGCATCGTCGCGCCGCTGCTGCACGGCGTCACCTCGATCGTCGACGAAGCCGAGTTCGACGCCGAACGGTGGTACCGGATCCTGCAGGACCAGCAGATCAGCGTGTGGTACACCGCCCCCACCGCCATCCGGATGCTCATGCGCGCCGGACCCGAGGTCGCGGGACGCTACCGGTTCCCGAACCTGCGGTTCGTCGCCAGCGTCGGTGAGCCGTTGGCACCCGACGCCGTGTGGTGGGGCACCGAGGTGCTGGGGCTGCCCATCCACGACAACTGGTGGCAGACCGAGACCGGCGGCATCATGATCGCCAACACGCCGGCGTTCGACATCAAGCCCGGATCGATGGGCCGGCCCCTGCCCGGCGTCGACGCCCGGATCGTCCGCCGCGACGAGGACGGCACGGTGCACGAGGTCACCGCCGCCGACACCGAGGGTGAACTGGCGCTGCGGGCGGGCTGGCCGTCGATGTTCCGTGGCTACCTGAACCAGGACGAGCGCTACCGCAAGTGCTTCGCCGGCGATCTCTACCTCACCGGGGACCTCGCGCGCCGCGACGCCGACGGATACTTCTGGTTCGTCGGCCGCGCCGACGACGTGATCAAGTCCGCCGGCCATCTCATCGGACCGTTCGAGGTCGAGAGCGCGCTCGCCGAACACCCGGCCGTCCTCGAAGCCGCCGTGATCGGTGTGCCGGACGAGATCCTCGGCGAACGGGTGAAGGCGTTCGTCGTCCTCGAGCGCGGCGTCGAACCCGACGACGCGTTGCGCCGCAAGCTGATCGGGCACGCCCGCGTCCGGCTCGGTGCGGCCGTCGCCCCCAAGGAACTCACGTTCGTCGACTCGCTGCCGCACACCCGCAGCGGCAAGACCCTGCGCCGGCTGCTCAAGGCCCGCGAACTCGGCCTCGCGGAAGGCGACACGTCGACGCTCGAGACCCCGGAGGTGGCCGGATGACCAGCGACACCGAGCAGGCCGGCGGGGGCGCCGCCGGATTCCCCTACGACCGCGACTTCGCGCTCGCGCTGCTGGCCGACATGCTGCGCATCCGCCGGATGGAGGAGAAGGCCGCCGAACTCTACGGCGCCGGCAAGATCCGCGGATTCCTGCACCTGTACGTGGGGGAGGAGGCCGTGGCGGTCGGCGCGCTGCACGCGCTCGACCCGGGCGACACGGTCGTAGGCACCTACCGTGAGCACGGGCACGCCCTGATCCACGGGCTGTCCATGAACGCGATCATGGCGGAGATGTTCGGCAAGCAGGAAGGCTGCTCCCGCGGGCGCGGCGGCTCGATGCACCTGTTCGACGCCGCGACCCGCTTCTACGGCGGCAACGCGATCGTCGGCGGGGGCCTGCCGCTGGCGGTGGGCCTCGCGCTGGCCGACAAGATGCAGAAGATCCCGCGGGTCACCGCGTGCTTCTTCGGTGAGGGGGCGATGGCGGAGGGCGCGTTCCACGAGGCGCTCAACCTCGCGGCCCTGTGGCAGCTGCCGGTGCTGTTCTGCTGCGAGAACAACCTGTACGCCATGGGCACCGCCCTGGCCCGGTCCGAGTCGCAGACCGACCTGTGCGCCAAGGCCGCCGCGTTCGGGGTGCCCACACTCCGGACGGACGGGATGGACGTGCTCGCCGTCCACGAGACGGCCCGGGCCGGGGTCTCTCACGTCCGCAGCACGGGCGGACCGATGTTCCTCGAGTTCCAGACCTACCGATTCCGTGCCCACTCGATGTTCGACCCCGAGCTCTACCGCGACAAGACCGAGGTCGAACGGTGGAAGGAACGCGGCCCCATCCACACGTTCTCGGCGCGGCTGAAGGCGCTGACTCTGCTCACCGAGGAACAGTTCCGGCAGCTCGACGCCCAGGCCGTGGCCGAGGTCGACGACGCCGTCGCCTTCGCCGAGGCCGGCACCTGGGAGCCGGAGTCCGACCTGCTCCGCGACGTGACCACACCGGCCGGGGAGGCATCGTGAAACTCAGCTACCGCGAGGCCCTGCGCGCCGCGCTGCACGACGCCCTGAGCACCGATCCGCGGGTGTTCCTCATGGGCGAGGACATCGGGCGATACGGCGGCACGTACGCCGTGACCAAGGGCCTGCTCGACGAGTTCGGACCCGAACGCATCCGCGACACCCCGCTGTCCGAGCTGGGCTTCGTCGGTGCGGGCATCGGTGCGGCACTCGGCGGGATGCGGCCGATCGTCGAGATCATGACCGTCAACTTCAGCCTGCTGGCCCTCGATCAGATCGTGAACACCGCCGCCGCACTGCGCCACATGTCCGGCGGCCAGTTCTCCGTGCCGATCGTGATCCGCATGGCCACCGGCGCCGGGCGGCAGCTGGCCGCGCAGCATTCGCACAGCCTCGAGGCGTGGTACGCGCACATCCCCGGCATCCGGGTGCTGGCCCCGGCGACCGTGCGGGACGCCCGCGGCATGCTCGCCCCCGCTCTCGCGGACCCGGACCCGGTCGTCGTGTTCGAGCACGCACTGCTCTACAACACCACCGCCGACATCGACCCCGACGAACCGGTCGACATCGACAGCGCGCGGGTGCTCCGGCCGGGCGGCGACGTGACCCTCGTCGCCTACGGCGGCACCGTCGGCAAGTCCCTCGTCGCGGCGGAAACCCTGGCGGGCAGCGGAATCGAGGCCGAGGTCGTCGACCTGCGGGTGCTGCGCCCGCTGGACACGGCCACCGTCGTGGACTCCGTCCGTCGCACCCACCGGGTGGTGGTCGTCGACGAGGGCTGGCGCAGCGTCGGCCTCTCCGCAGAGGTGACCGCCCGGATCGCCGAGGAGGCGTTCTACGACCTCGACGCACCCGTGGCGCGGGTGTGCAGCGAGGAGGTGCCGGTGCCCTACGCCCGGCACCTGGAGCAGGCGGCCATTCCCCAGCCGGAGAAGATCGTCGCCGCCGTGCAGGCCCTGATGGGCGAGAGCTGAGGAGGCGACGTGTTCGAGTTCACCCTGCCGTCCCTCGGCGCCGACATGGACGAGGGCACCCTGACCGAATGGCGCGTCGCGCCCGGTGACACGGTCGAGCGCGGCCAGGTGATCGCCTCGGTGGACACCGCCAAGGCCGAGGTGGAGGTCGAGATCTGGCGGGACGGGGTCGTCCACCGGTTGGTCGCGGAACCGGGTGTCACGCTGCCGGTCGGCGCGGTGATGGCAACCCTGCTCGAGCCCGGGGAGGACGCTCCGCCCGTCGCCGAGGCCCCGGCGGCCGCGGCCCCGGTGGTGGCCCCCGTCGCCGCGGCCGGCGGCGCCGCCCCCGTCACCGAGGCGCCGCCGGCGCCCGCTCCGGCCGCCCCGGCCGCGCGGCGGCGGGTCTCGCCGGCCGCCCGCCGGCAGGCCCGGCAGCTGGGCGTGGACCTCGACACCGTGACCGGCACCGGACCCTGGGAGTCGGTGACGATCGAGGACGTCGATCGGGCGGCGGCTCGTGCGGGCGCCGCGCCGGCGCCGGCGCCACCTGCCGCCGCGGCGGCACCGGCCAGGGCCCCGATCGACAAGGCCGCCGAGATGCGCCGCGCCATCGCGTCCGCGATGGGACGTTCCAAGCGGGAGATTCCGCACTACTACCTGTCGGAACAGATCCCGCTCGCGCGGGCCCTCGACTGGCTCACCGAGTACAACGCGCAACGCCCGGTCACCGAGCGCGTCCTGCTTGCGGCGCTGCTGCTCAAGGCGGTCGCCCTGGCCACCCGCCGGTACCCCGAAATGAGCGGATTCTGGACCGACGGCGAGTTCCACCCGGCCCCGGCCGCGCACGTGGGGGTGGCGGTCTCCCTGCGCCAGGGCGGGCTGATCGCCCCGGCGATCCACGACGTCGCCGACCTCGCCCTGCCCCAGCTCATGGCGGCCCTCGCCGACCTCGTCAAGCGCGCCCGGGCGGGCTCGCTGCGCAGCTCGGAGATGTCCGACCCCACCGTCACCGTGACCAACCTGGGGGAGGAAAGCGTGGACTCGGTGTACGGGGTGATCTACCCGCCGCAGGTCGCACTGGTCGGTTTCGGCAAGCCGACCCGGCGCCCGTGGGTCGACGGCGACGCGGTGCGGCCCGTCCCGGTGGTCACCGCGACCCTCGCCGCGGACCACCGGGTCAGCGACGGCCGGCGCGGCGCCCTGTTCCTGGCCGAGATCGCCGAACTGCTCCAGCACCCGGAACGACTGTGAGGTGAGATCGTGACCACCGACGAGACCAATACCGGCGAGACCGCCCGTGCCGACATCCGCGCCGCCGTCGTCGCCGCGATCGCCGACGTCGCCCCCGAGATCGAGGACATCGAACTGGCGGGGGACCGGCCGCTGCGCCAGCAGGTCGACCTCGACTCGATGGACTGGCTGAACGTGCTGATCGGACTGCGTTCGTCGCTCGGGGTGGACATCCCCGAGGCGGACTACGCGCACCTGAGCACCCTCGACGGCCTGGTCGGATACCTGGCGCAGCGCCTCGGGCGGTGAGGTCACACGAGATGACCCGAGAACTGTGCCCGGCCGGTCTCACCGGGTGCATTCTGTGAGAAGAACGACCGACGGGGATGCAGTCGTGGACGGGGACATGGCCGGGAACGATCCACTGTGTGGACGAGTCGGGGAGATCGTCGTGGCGCTGCGCAGGCTGTCCGCCGCGCTCGACGAGGGCGACGAGTTGCCCGAGCTGCTGCACCTGCTCGTCGGCAACGTCGTGAAGATCGTGCCCGAGACCGGCATGGCGGGGGTGACGGTCCTGCGGGGCGGCCGCCCCGAGACGGAGGCCTGCAGCAATCCGCTGCTCTACGAACTCGACCACGCCCAGTACCTCGCCGGCGCCGGTCCGGGCCTCGACGCCGTGCGGACCGGCCAGGTGGTGCGCGCGGACCGCGCCGAGATGCGGCGACGCTGGCCGGCGTTCGCCGAGCGCGCGGAACGGTTCGGGACGGCGAGTTCGCTGGCCGCGCCGCTGCGGATCGACGACGAGACGGCCGGATCGTTCAACCTCTACAGTGAACACGACCACGGGTTCGATTCTCTGGACGAGACGCTGGTGGAGGTGTTCACGACGGCCGTGGAGACCGCACTGCGGCAGGCCCGTCGCTGTGCCCGGGCCCGGGCGGAGATCACGCAACTCGATCGGGCCCTGCGCTCGCGTCCGACCATCGACCACGCCGTCGGGATCGTCATGGCCGCGCGCGGTCTGACCGCCGAGGAGGCCTTCGCCGTGCTGGTGCGCCAGTCCCAGCACGAGAACGTCAAGCTGCGCGACGTCGCTGCCCGACTGGTCGCCCAGCTCACCCCCGCCGGAACCGACCCGCGGCCGGGGCCGATGACCCGGGACCGGTGACCGTTCCTATCGGCAGCACGCACGGCCCGTCGCCGTCCCACGAAAATCCTCGCGGGCAAGGTTTCACGAACGCCCACGGAGGTATCTCTCCGGCAGCCGCAGCCACTCCGCTCCGGTCACCTGTTCGAACGAAAGGAGCCGGCCATGGCCGAGCACGCAGGACGAACTATGACCCGGACACCGGTGCAGACAGCGGCCCTCGCTGTCGGTGTGGTGTTCCTCCTCGTCGGCATTCTCGGGTTCGTTCCCGGAATCACGACCAACTACGACACCATGACGTTCGCCGGGCACGAGTCCGGGGCGCTGCTGCTCGGGATCTTCGAGGTCTCCATCCTCCACAACATCGTGCATCTGCTCTTCGGTGTGGCAGGCGTCGCGATGGCCCGCACAGTCGGTGCCGCTCGGTCCTACCTCATCGGCGGCGGCATCATCTACCTGGTGCTGTGGCTCTACGGACTGGTGGTCGACAAGGACAGCTCGGCGAACTTCGTGCCGGTCAACTCCGCCGACGACTGGCTGCACTTCGTGCTCGGGGCCGCCATGATCGCCCTCGGCTTCCTGCTCACCCGCCGGACCACGACGCACCGCACCGTGCCCGGCACCCGCTGACAGCCACCCACCGACCCGTCGCCGGTCCTCGCCGCCAGGAGCGAGGACCGGCGACGTTCGTGTGCACCCGCGAATCGTTCCGTCCTGCGGGCACGGCCCGGCCGGGCTCGACCGCACGGCGAGCCCGGCCGAGCCGTGGTCACCTCCGTGGCCCGCTCCTGCGACGCTGGACCACCACGTAGACGACCACCCCGACGAGAATGAGAATGCCCAGAACCTCCATGACCGTCGGATACCCGCAGAACCCGTGACGAAGCAGCGGTCCGGTGCCCGGCGCACCCCGGCCACCGGCTCCGCCGCGGGGGCAGCCCCACGATCGGTCGCGGAATCGGCGTCGCGCACCCCGGGGCGGGGTCCACAATCTCTCGCATGGACCGCGCGATCGCGCGGGAGACGGGAGCGGCGACGGATGGAATGGGGAAGTGTGCTCGTCGACAGCGTCTGGTGGACGCTGAAGGCGTATGTGATCACAACGGTGGTGTTCGTCGTCGTGGTGGCGCTGCTCGCGCGAACGACCCACTGGGGACGGCAGTGGTGGCGCATCGCGTGGCCCTACTTCGATCCGCGTCGGGGCCTCGGCCCGCTCGGACTCGTGGCCCTGGTTCTGCTGTTCACCGTCTTCGCGGTGCGGATGAACGTGCTGTTCTCGTACTGGTACAACGACTTCTACACCGCGATCCAGGACCTCGACGAGGCCGCGTTCTGGCGGTTCATGCGGGTCTTCGCCGTGCTCGCCACCATCCACGTGGCGCGCAGCCTGGTCGCGTACCTGCTCGGTCAGACCCTCGACATCCACTGGCGCACCCAGTTGAACAACCGGCTCGTCGACACCTGGCTCGACACCGGGGCGTTCTACCGGGACCGGTTCGTGGACAAGCCGGTGGACAACCCCGACCAGCGCATCCAGGTCGACGTCACCGATTTCGTCACCACCACCCGCGTCCTGTCGATGGGGGCGGTCACCGCGGTGCTGTCCATCGTCAGCTTCACCGGCATCCTGTGGGACCTGTCGGGCCCGATCACCGTGTTCGGCACCGAGATCCCCCGCGGAATGGTGTTCCTGGTCTACATCTACGTGCTGGTCACCACCGCGGTGGCGTTCTGGATCGGCCGGCCGCTGATCCGGCTGAACTTCCTCAACGAGAAGCTCGGCGCCACCTACCGCTACGCCCTGGTCCGCGTCCGCGAGTACGGCGAGAACATCGCCTTCTACCACGGCGAGAACGTCGAGCGGGGTGGCCTGCTGGGCCGATTCGCCGCGGTGATCCGCAACTGGTGGCGCATCGTGTTCCGGATCCTGAAGTTCGACGGCTTCAACCTGACCGTCAACCAGATCGCGGTGATCTTCCCGTTTCTCATCCAGGGGCCGCGGCTGTTCGCCGGTCAGGTCACCCTCGGTGACGTGATGCAGACCGGCAACGCCTTCGGTCAGGTCCAGAATCGCTGTCCTTCTTCCGCGAGTCCTACGACGACTTCGCCGCGTTCCGGGCGACCACCATCCGTCTCAACGGCCTGGTCGACGCCACCGACCAGTCCGCGAAGCTGCCCGTCCTCGTCGCGACCGAGCAGGGTGACACCCTCGACCTGCGCGGTCTCGACGTGCGGACCCCGGCCGGCCGGCCGCTCGTGACCGGCCTCGACATCCACGTGTCCCCCGGCGAGGCGCTGCTCGTCCGCGGCGCGTCCGGCAGCGGCAAGACGACACTGCTGCGCTCCCTCGCCGGGCTCTGGCCGTACGCCCACGGTCGGATCGCGCGTCCGGACGGCGACGCGCTGTTCCTGTCCCAGGACCCGTATGTGCCGCTCGGGACGCTGCGCGAAGCGCTGTCGTATCCTCGTCCGCCCGTACGGGACGAGGCGGAACTCGGCGAGGTGCTCGAACGCGTGCACCTCGGGCACCTGAGGGAACGCCTCGACGACGACACCGACTGGGCGCGCGTGCTGTCCCCCGGGGAGCAGCAGCGCCTCGGGTTCGCGCGGGTGCTGCTGGCCCGGCCGCGGACCGTGTTCCTCGACGAGGCCACCGCCGCCGTCGACGAGGGACTCGAGCACGCGCTCTATCGCACCGTGCGCGAGGCGCTGCCGGACAGCGTCATCGTCAGCGTCGGGCACCGCAGCACCCTCGACAGCTTCCACGACCGGGTGCTCGAACTGCAGGGGGAGGGTCGCTGGACGGTCACCGAGAGCGTCCGCTGAACTCCACGCGAGGTCACCGGGCGAATCACCCCGAGACGTGTCCACCGCCCGACGGCGGAACTACGCTGAAAGCGCGGTGACCTCGATGCCGGCGACTGCCGGCGGGCATGTCCGAGCGTCGGCACCCGGTGTCCGGTCCCGAGCCGGGATGCTCGTGCGGCAGCCGAGGAGGACACCATGCACCACAGCACTTCCTACCGGCGGCGTCCGCGCGGTTCGGTCGCCACCCTCGTGGCCCTTCCCGGATCCGCCCTGCGGGCCGGCGTGCGGGTGGCGGCCGCCGGTGCCGGCGTCGCCCTCGACACCGCGATCGTCGGCGCCGCCACGGCGGCCGGCGTGGGGGCGGCCCTGCTGCGCGCACCCGTCACCGCGGCCGCGGCTCCCGCCCCCGCGGCCGTTGTCCAGCTCGTCGCGGACGTCGCCCGGGAGGCGGCCGGCGGGCGCCCCGCCCGGCGCTGCGCAGCGAACGGTGCCCGAACGTGGATCGAGGTCCGCGGCCTCGACGGCCCGGACGGGGAGGCGCTCGGCGACCGGGTGCTCGCAGCGATCCGAGACACACCGGGCGTGGCCACAGCCGAACTGCACCGCCCCTGGTGCCGTCTCGTGGTGTCCACGGACCCGGCCGGACCGACGGCCGGCACGCTCCGGCGCGTCGTCGAACACGCCGAGGCGGAGGGCGCCGCAACCGCACCCCGCGGTGTTCCGCACGAGCTGCCGGGCGACGACGTCCTGCTCGTCCGGCGGGGCGTGTCCGCGGCGACCGCCGGCACCGGACTGGCGCTGACCGCGGCGGGGCGCTACCTGCGCCTGCCGCGCCTGCACGGCGGCGCAGCCGCTCCGGTCCTCGTGTCGGACTACCACCCGCGGATCCGCGCTCTCGTCGAGTCCGCGCTCGGCCCCGGCAGGGCCGACCTGCTGCTGGCCGCCGGGACCTCCGTGCTGCACACCCTGACCCTCTCGCCTGCCTCCTCCGCCGTGGAGGCCGCCACCCGGACCGTCCTCGTGGGCGAGACATTGGCGATGCGGCGCGCCTGGCGCGACTTCGAACCGGACCTCGCCCCCCACGCGGCCACGGCCCGCTGCCCGCGCCGGCCGGTCCGTCCCACCGAACCCCCGGCCGGTCCGGTCGAGCGCTACACCGACCGCGCCGGCTGGGCCGGCCTCGCCGGCGCGGCGGCGGCCGGGCTCCTGACCGGCCGACCCACCACCGCCGGTTCCGCGGCGCTCGTCGCCGTCCCCAAGGCCACCCGCACCGCGCGGGAATCCTTCGCCGCCACCCTCGCGCGCGGGCTCGCCGCCCGCGGCGTGCTGACCCTGCGACCGGCCGTGCTGCGCCGCCTCGACCGGGTCGACGCGATCGTCGTCGACCCCCGCGCCCTGTACACCCCCGGGCTCGCGGTGACGCGCCTGAACGGCGTGCCCGACCGCGACCGCAGCGTGGTGTGGGACCGGGCGCGGACGGCGGTCGAACGCGGCGTCCTCACCCCCGGCTGGCACCCCGTCTCCGCCGTGCCGGACGTGCCCGGGCACCTTCCCGCCGACGCGCGGGTGCTGATCGGTCCCGTCCACGACCGCTACGCGTCCGCCGTGCTCGCCGCCGCCCGGCGCGCCGGGATCGTCGTGGTCTCCGTCGAGGACGAGGGGGCGGGCTCCCTGCGTGCGGTCGTGTTGCTCTACATGCAGATCATGATGTTCGGGATGTACGTGGCGATGGGCGTGGTCGAGGAGAAGTCGTCGCGCGTGGTGGAGCTGCTGCTGTCGACGCTGCGCCCGCTGCAGTTGCTGT